>NZ_DBNHFX010000034.1:0-15607 GCF_057137845.1 Sandaracinobacteroides sp.
GCGATTGCAGGCAACCCGGCCATTCCGGCTGCACTCCGGTCGCCGGTTGCGCTTTGGGGCGGGCTCGCGGTTCCGGGCCTCTATGGCTATGATGCCGTGGCTGCCGCCGTCGGCCGTCCGGGCGACAAGCTCGATGGTCGCGGGGTCGTCCATGATGCCTACCGGCAGACCAGCCGGAACTATGCGGTGTTCACGCACAACGTATTCCAGCTTGTGCCTGACCAACTGGAACTCACGCTTGGTGGCCGTTACACCAACGAACGCAAGACGCTGGACATGAACCTCGTCGGCAACAACACGCTGTGCGCGGCGATTGCCGGCAATCCTGCGTTCCAGTCGCTGGCGGCGCTTCCCTGTGTCATCAACCCGCTGACCTGGGCTGGCAAATCAACCAAGAGCGAAGATCGCTGGACCGGCACCGCCGTGCTCAGCTGGAAACCCACGCGCGAACTGATGGCCTATGCCAGCTACTCGCTGGGCTACAAGGCAGGCGGTTTCAACCTCGACCGCTCGTCGCTGAACTGGGCCGCTCCGAACATGGATGCGCTGAAGTTCGAGCCGGAAACAGTGAACAGCGCCGAAATCGGGGCCAAGCTCGATCTCAATGCCTTCCGGCTGAACGTCGCGGCTTTCCGGGCCATTTTCAGCCAGTTCCAGTTGAACACGTTCAACGGCACCAACTATGTGGTCGAGAATATCCAGTCGTGTCGGGACAGCCTTGGCGGCGCCGACAGCGACAATTCGGCCGCAACCGGAAGCTGCGCCGCAGATCGGCTGCGCGGCGGCGTGACTTCGACGGGCATCGAAATCGAGAGCATGCTGTTCCCGGCGCCCGACCTCGCGCTGAACGCGGGCCTCACCTATGCCCGCAGCAAGTTCCGCAACGACCTTGTCGGCGCGGGCGGCCGGCCGCTGACACCGGCGCTGGCCAACCTGCCGGGGAACCAGCTCTCTAACGCGCCGGAACTGGTGCATACGGCGTCGGTCACCTGGACCCCCGCCCTGAACGACATGTTCGGCGCGCTGGTCTATGTCGATTACCGCCTGCAGTCGGAAATCAACACCGGCTCGGACCTGTTCCCGGAAAAGCGCCAGGATTCGGTGTTCGTGGTGAACGCGCGCATCGGCCTGAACGGCAACGGTCGCCGCTGGTCGGTCGAGGCCTGGGCGCAGAACCTGTTCAACGCGCAGTACAAGCAGGTGGTGTTCAACGCGCCGCTGCAAGGTTCGGGGTCGATCGCCCAGACGGTGAATTACGGAACCCCGGCGACCACGCTGTTCGGCGCGTTCCTTGCCGAACCGCGCACCTTCGGCGTGACGGTGCGTACCAAGTTCTAATCCGGAGTTCGGTGCTTCATGCGCCAGAGCAGACGGGCGGCGGGGAAACCCGCCGCCCGTTCTGCCATCTGCCGCCTGGCTAGATCACCGTGCCGGCCAGCTTTCCGATCAGGTAGGTAAGCCCCATCGCCGCCGCGCCCCAGAACGCCACCCGGAATACTGCGCGTGCGGGCGGTGCCTTTCCCGCCCACGCCCCAAGCCAGCCAAGCGCCATCAGGCAGGGCAGGATGAACAGGACGACTGCGGGTGCGATCAGCCGTTCCGGCGCCAGCGCAGTCACGACCAGCGGCAGCGACGCGCCCACCGCGAACGTGACGGCCGACGTTCCCGCCGCCTGCAACGGCCGCGCAACCGACATGTCGGTGATGCCAAGTTCATCACGGACATGGGCGGCAAGCGCGTCGTGGTCCGTCAGTTGCTGCGCGACGATCAGCGCGGTTTCCCGGTCCAGCCCGCGCTTGCTGTAGATCCGCACCAGCTCGTCGAATTCATGGTGCGGGTAGGCGGCGATTTCGATGCGTTCGCGTTCGATCTCGGCGCGTTCGGCATCGGCCTGCGAACTGACCGACACATATTCCCCGGCCGCCATCGACATCGCGCCACCGACCAGCCCGGCAAGGCCCGCCAGCAGCACCGGTTCGTGCAGCGATTGCGCCGCGGCAACCCCGATCACCAGGCTTGCCGTCGAGATGATGCCGTCGTTCGCGCCCAGCACGGCGGCACGAAGCCAGCCGATGCGGGTGATGGTGTGGACTTCCGGGTGATGTGGTCTGTTCATGCGCCGCCTTTTTCAGCGCCGGGCATCGGCTGTTCGTCGATCGGCATACCCAGTGCCTTCAGTTGATCGAGGACCCGCGCCTTGTCGGCGACGACGACAAAAACCAGATCCGCTGGCCGGGGCAGCGGCGCCTGCCTGACGGTGGCGTCGGAAACTGCGGCGGCCCGCGCGGGCAGGGTTTTCAGATAGTCGTCCGGCCGTCCGAGGTTGGCGTTGCGTTCCAGCGCCGACATCAGCGCCGACCCGGTTTCGAATTCGCCGGGAAGCGAGCGGATCAGGTTGTTGCGTGCCAGTTCGATTTCGGCGGCCGTGGGCGGCGCCTTGCCTTCGAAAGCGCCCAGCATGTCGCGGATGGCAGCGATGCTTTTGCCGGTCGCCGGCGTTTCCACCGGCGCGGTGATCAGGAACGGCATCGCTTCGCGTGTCGGGGAAAGGCTGGACCACGCGCCATAGGACCAGTTCTGCTTTTCGCGCAGTTCCTGGTTGAGCCTCGACGACGCAAGGCCACCGAACACGTCGTTCGCAAGCGACAGCGGCAGCAGATCATCGCGGCCGCTGAACTGCGACGGCGCGGCAGCGACGATCACCGACTGTTCCGCGCCGGGCCTGTCGATCAGCACGATACGGCCGGCGGCCTGCGGTTGCGGCGCTGGTGCCTTGCTGCTGTCTGCGGGCGCGGTGCCCGCCTTCCAGTCACCGAAATTCCGTTCGAGGATCGGCAGCAGGTCTGCCATGCTGGTGTCGCCGACGACGAACAGCTGCGCCCGTTCCGGACTTAGGTTCCTGTCGTGGAAGGCGATCAGATCATCGCGGCTGACCGCCTTCAGCCCGGCTTCGGTGCCGCTGCCGGTGAAGCTGGCGCCATAGGGGTGGGCAGGGCCATAGAGAAGCGGGGGAAGCGCCCGCATCGCAAGGCCGTTCGGGTCGTTTTCCTCGCGCTTCAGTTGGGTGAGGGCCTGCATGCGCACCCGTTCCAACTGGTCTTGCGGGAACGACGGATGGCGCACGACATCTGCGAACAGTTGCACCGAATCCGCCAGATTGGGGGTCAGCGCGTTCAGGCTGTAGCGCGTGCGATCGAGGCTGGCGGAAGCGCCGATCCCGGCCCCCAGCCGTTCCGACAACCGCGCGATCGCCGGTCCGTCCATCGGCCCGAGGCGGCCGTCCGTCCCCTCGTCGACGAGGTTCAGCATCAGCGTCTGGGTGCCTGGCTTTTCCCGGCTGTCGGCCGCGATGCCGCCCGGCATCGACAGCATCATTCGCACGACAGGCACCGCCGTCGTGCGCGCGAAAACCAGTTGCATGCCGTTCGACAGCGTCGCACGTTCGATTGTCGGCAGGCGAAATTCGGTGGCGGGGCCGGCCGCTGGCAGCCCATGCGAGCGATCTGCGGGTGGCCCTGTGTGTGCGGCGGGCGCAGGCTCGGCAAGCGACGCGGGCAAACGCACCGAAGGCGGCGGCACGACTTCGCGTGGCGACCGTTCGCCCGGAACCAGCGTCAGGCGGAAATCACCCTGCGTCAGCCATTTTTCCGCTGCCCGGCGCACACTTCCCGGCGTCGCCGAGGCGTAGTTCATCAGGTCGTCGCGGTAATCGCCGGGATTGCCAGCGTAAAGCAGCCCTTCGGCCAGTGCCACACCCTTGCCGCCGAAGCCGCCGACCTTTTCCAGCCCGCGAATGGTTCCGCCGACCGCCCGCATCGCCACCCGGTCCACTTCGTCGGCGGTTGGGCCATGTTGCAGGAATTCGGCCAGAATTTCGTCGATCCGTTTCTCTACTTTGGCCGGGTCAGCGCCCGGCGCCAGCTCGACCGACAGGCTGGCGATCCCTGCACGAACCTGATCGCCGACCGATCCGCCGACCGACACCGCAACCCGTTCCTCTCGCACCAGTTTTTCCTGTAGCCGCGAGGTTGCGCCGCCTGCCAGAATGGCAAGCGCCACCTGCAAATCGGCGACTTCGGCGGGGTTGTCCCTGCCCGGCACCGCCCAGAAGCGGCTCAGCCTGGTGGTTGGAACACGGTCGGCCATGGTGGCGCGCGTCGTCTGCTGGCGCAGCGGCACCCAGCCGGCAAAGCGTTCCGGTGTCGGCCCGGCGGGGATTTCGCCGAACCATTTTTCAACCAGTGGTTTGGCCGTAGCCGCGTCGATGTCGCCTGCCAGCACCAGAACGGCGTTGTTCGGGCCATAGGCGCCCTTGAACCAGCGGCGCGCGTCGTCGAGGGTTGCGGCGTTCAGGTCCTCGGGGCGGCCGATCGTCGAAATCGCCATCGGGTGATCGGGCGGAAACAATTCCTTCAGAAGCTCGTATTGCGTCAGTCCGCCCGGCGCATTGTCTCCCTGGCGCTTTTCATTGAGCACCACCTTGCGCTGCGCATCCAGCTTTTCCTGATTCAGTGCGGGCAGCAGAAAGCCCATGCGGTCGGATTCAAGGAACAGCGCCAGATCGAGTGCGGGTGTCGGCACGGTTTCGAAATAGTTGGTGCGGTCGAAGCTGGTGGTGCCATTGAAGTCGGTGGCGCCGATTGCTTCCAATGGCCGGAAATGGTCGCCCTGATGATGTTCCGAACCATAGAACATCAGATGTTCGAACAGGTGCGCAAAGCCCGACCTGCCGACCGGTTCATCCACCGAGCCGACCCCATACCAGACACCGACATGCACCAGCGGCGCCTTGCGGTCGGTGTGGACGACGACGCGCAGGCCGTTATCCAGCGTGAACTGTTCGTAGGGAATGTCGACGCGCTGGACGAGGTCCGACAGCGGGGCCGGATCGGCCTTCAGGGCAGTGGTCCCTAGCAGCGCGATGGCCATAAGGGCGCTGAACGTGCGGAGCATAGCGAATCCCGTCATTGCAGGCTGTTGGTAACGACTTCCAGCAGATCGCGCGAGATGCCGGGCGCCCGGGCAAGCTGACGCAGTTCCGCCTCCATCAGCGGCCCCCAGGGCGCGGCAAAGCGCCGCCAGCGGGCCAGCGGCTGCACCAGCCGGGCTGCCGACTGCGGGTTCAGCGCATCGACCGCCAGCACCTCGCGCGCGAGGAGCGCATAGCCGCGCCCCCAGCGATCGTGAAAGCGTGGCTGGTTCAGGCCGAACGTCAAGAGCAGCGAGCGCAGCCGGTTCGGGTTGCGCCTGTCGAACTGGGGGTGGCAGAGCAGCTTCTCCACCACATGCAGCGTGTCCTCGCGCGTGGAGGCCGCCTGCGTCGCGAACCATTTGTCGAGGACTTCCGGAAGCTGGCCATAGGCGATCTGGAACCGCGCCAGCGCCTCGTCGCGCGCGGGCGCCGCCGAGTGGCTGAGGGCTGCGAGCGCCGACATCCGGTCGGTCATGCAGGCGGCGTCGCGGTAGTGGCGGAGCGCCACACCCACCGCGTCGTCGGCATCTCCGGCCAGCAATTGCGTCAGCAGTACGCCCTTCAGCCGACGCAGCCCCTTGGCGCGCGGCGACAGATCGGCTGGATCGGTGACGCACGCCTTCAGGATTGCATGCATCCGCTCCCCGAGGTCGGCCTCGATGTAGCGGCTGACCGCGGTGCGGTGGAAGTGGATCGCCTCGGGATCGACGAGGATCAACTGGTCGCCGATCATCGTCTCTGATGGCAGTTCCAGCGCCTCCGCCACGAAGGCCGGGTCGTCATGCCAGCCGTCCAGCAGGGCCGACAGCGCGATGGCGACATCCTGATGCCCTGTCGCCCGTCCGGTCGCGATCGATCGTGCAAGCGACGACAGCATCAACTGCTGCAGGGCTTCGTAGCGCGCGAACGGTTCGTCTTCGTGCCGGGCGAGCAGGCGCAGATGCTGGCGCGACTGCGGCGGGCCGGTCACAACGGGCGCTGCAAACCCGCGGTTCGCTGACAGCACCGGCGGCGCGCGTACGCCGTTCACGGTCAGCCTCGTTTCGGATTCCACGAGGACCAGATCATCCCGTTCATGGATACGGGCGCCGTCTGCGGCGAACAGCGCAAAGCGCATCGGGATCGGCAATGGCGCGGCGCCGGGGGCTTTCGGATTGGACTGCGTGAAAATCAGTTTGGCGGTGGCGCTTTCGGCATGGTGCAGCACTTCTGCCGATACGCGCGGCGTACCCGCCTGTTCATACCATCTTCGGAAGCGCGTGCCATCCAGCCCTTCGGCAGACATCGCGTCGAGGAAATCCTCGATCGTCGCTGCCTTGCCGTCGTTTGCATCGAAATAGCGATCGCAGGCGCGTCGATAGCGTTCCGGGCCGAGCAGGGTTGCGATCATCCGGATCAGTTCGGCGCCCTTGTCGTAGATGGTCGTGGTATAGAAGTTCGAAATCTCGGCATAGCTTTGCGGCCGGACCGGATGTGCCAGCGGACCGTCGTCCTCGGGGAACTGGGCCGCGCGCAGCGCGCGGGCGGTTTCGATGCGGCGGACCGCTGCCGAACCATGGCTGGCGCTGAACTGCTGATCCCGGAACACGGTCAGCCCTTCTTTCAGGCTGAGCTGGAACCAGTCGCGGCAGGTGACGCGGTTGCCCGACCAGTTGTGGAAATATTCATGTGCAACGATCGCCGAAATATGATCGAAGTCGCGGTCGGTTGCGGTGTCGTGGTCGGCCAGCACATAGCGGGCGTTGAAGATGTTGAGGCCCTTGTTCTCCATCGCGCCGAAGTTGAAATCACGCACGGCGACGATGTTGAACTGGTCGAGATCATATTCCCGGCCATAGGCCTGTTCGTCCCAGGCCATGGCTGCCTTCAGGCTGTCCATCGCGTGGCGGCAGCGGGGAAGATCGGTGGCCGCCGCCCAGATCGCCAGACTGATCTGCCGCCCCGAACAGGTGACGAAGCTGTCGTTCAACGACGACAGGCGCCCGGCGACGGCGGCGAACAGGTAGCCGGGCTTCGGGTGGGGATCGTCCCACTCGGCGAAATGGCGCCCGCCGGGAAGTTCGCCGGTCTTGCCCGGATTGCCGTTCGACAGCAGCACCGGGCGCGATGCCCGATCTGCCTCCAGGCGCACATGGTAGCGGCTCAGCACGTCGGGCCGGTCGGGAAAATAGGTGATGCGTCGGAAGCCCTCGGCCTCGCACTGGGTGCAGAGTATGTCCCCCGACGAATACAGCCCCATCAGCCGGGTGTTGCCGGAAGGGCGGATCGCAACCAGCGTTTCCACTTCGGCTTCGTCGGCGTCGATCGTCAGGCGCAGACCCGTCGCGCTGTCATTCGGCAGCGGCTGGGCGACGCCGTCGATCCTGAGGTCCAGCAGTTCCAGTTCTTCGCCATCGAGCAGCAGCGGTTCGGCGTGCCGGCCGTTGCGGCGCACTTTCAGCCTTGCCTGCACCAGCGTTCGTTCGTCGGCCAGCCGGAACAGCAGGTTCGTTTCCGGAACCAGCCATCTGGGTGGCTCATAGTCTTCGAGGCGCTTGAGCGGCAGGGACGCGGTTACGTTCATCGGCAGAAGCTAGGGGTGGCAGGGCCGCTCGGCAATGGTGATCGGATGGACGGGCCGCCTCAGGCGTCGCGCCGCCGGCCGATGGTGCCGGCAGCGCCGCCCATCGCCAGCGCAATGCCGACTGCGGCAAGGCCATAGAGGAATCCGTGCTTGTGGGCGAACACATAGACCGAGCGTTCGAACCCGGTCTTGTCGACGATCACCTTGGCCGATGAACTGGCGCGCACCTTGCCGTCGTCGATCAGGTAGATTTCCGCCTGATAATTGCCGACGGGAACCGCAGCCGGAATCGGCAGCCGCGCGCGATAGAGGATGCGGTCGGTCACCTGCACGCCATAAGGTTGCTCGACGAACAGGCCGTCGCGCTGCCTGAGACCGATGAGGCCGCGCTCGAACTGGCCGGAAAGGGCAGGGTCGGCGGCGGTCGCGGGCGACAGTTGCAGGTGGTTCAGCCCGATCTCGTAGATGGCGGCGCTGCGTTCATCGAGAAGCTGGTGGATAGGCCGGGTGGTTGCGACGGCATAATAGCCGGGCGCGGATTCAAAGCGGATCGCCTGGGTGTTCACCCAGATACCGGCAACCCGCGCCTTTTTGCGCACGGTGATGGCGTCGGCCGGGCCGCGCAGCACCACGGCGATGCCGGGTGGTTCCGACGGAGTTCTGCCCCCCGGATACTGGATGGCGCCGAAGATCAGCAGCTCGGAACCGGCGAAACGGTGCGAGATTTCGATACGGCTTTGCGAAAGGTCGGTGACGAGCCTGGTCTGCGCGCCTGCCGGTGCGGCCGGTATCGCCATCGCCAGCACGGTGATCGCCAGCGCCTTCATGAAAAGGCTGTCTGGATCGAGAACAGGTCGCGCGGCGTCCATGCAAGGCCGACCGCAAGGCGCGCCGCCACCATCAGCACGATAAGCGCCAGAAACAATCGCAGCCGTTCGGCCGGCAGCCGCTGCGCCGCCTGTGCCCCGAATTGCGCGCCGACGACGCCGCCGACCAGCAGCAGCAGCGCCAGCACGATATCGACGGTTTGCGAACTGGTCGCCTGCAACACGGTGGCCGCCGCCGAGATGAACACGATCTGGAACAGGCTGGTGCCGACCACGACGCCTGCCGCCATGCCCAGCAGATAGAGCATCGCCGGCACGAGGATGAACCCGCCGCCGACCCCCATGATCACCGTCAGCACACCGACACCGGCGCCGACCATGAACGGCGCCAGCGGCGAGATGAAGACGCCTGAACGTGGAAAACGCATCTTCATCGGCAGCGCCGCGACCAGCGGATGATGCCGCCGCGCGCGCGTCTGCGGGGCATTGCCGTCGCGCAACTGTCTGATGGAACGCATGGATTCCTTCAGCATCAGCCCGCCGACCGATCCCAGCAGGATCACATAGACAAGCCCGATCGTCACATCGACCTGCCCCAGCGAACGCAGCCAGTCGAACAGCCGGGAACCGATTGCTGTGCCGACGAAGCCGCCCGCGATCAGCACGCCCCCCATCTTCATGTCGATCTGGCCGCGCCGGTAATAGGCCAGCGCCCCCGACACGCCCGAGCCGGTGACCTGCACCACCGACGAGCCGACGGCGATGGCCGGCGGGATGCCGTAGAAGATCAGCAACGGCGTGGTCAGGAAGCCGCCGCCAACACCGAACAGGCCGGACAGAAACCCCACCAGCGCCCCCAGCCCGATGATGACGAGCGCGTTGACGGACATCTCGGCGATGGGAAGATAAAGGTCCACGCAGCTTCATAGCCGGAAAATCCGCCGGTGGAAGCAGGCGGGCCGGCCGAAACATCGGCGACTGCACGTCTTGCGGGCGGCCTCATGCGGCGGCAATGGGCTTCGATGCACGATCCGGTTCACATCATCGGCGGCGGCCTTGCCGGTTCAGAAGCAGCATGGCAGCTTGCCGCGCGCGGTGTCAGCGTGGTGCTGCACGAAATGCGCGGCACCCGCATGACGCCCGCCCACCAGACCGACGGCCTTGCCGAACTGGTCTGTTCGAACAGCTTTCGATCCGACGACAGCGATTACAATGCGGTCGGCTTGCTGCACCATGAAATGCGAAGCATGGGCTCGCTGGTGATGCAGGCAGCCGACGCCGCGCGTGTGCCCGCCGGTTCGGCCCTTGCCGTCGACCGCGACAGGTTTTCGCAGGCCGTAACCGGGGCGCTGGCTGCGCACCCGCTGGTGACGGTCGTGCGCGAAGAAGTGGAGGCGCCCGATCCTGCATGGAAGCATGTGCTGATAGCAACCGGCCCGCTTACATCCGAGCCGCTGGCGCGGTTCATCGAAGGCCTGACGGGCGAGGGGCATCTGGCGTTTTTCGACGCGATTGCGCCGATCGTCCATGCAGATTCCGTCGACATGGGGATCGCGTGGCGCCAGTCCCGCTATGACAAGGGCGCCGAAGGCGGCGGCCTGCACGCGCCGGGCGAAGGCGACTATCTGAACTGTCCGATGGACAAGGCCCAGTATCAGGCCTTCGTCGAGGCGCTGCTTGCGGGCGAAAAGGCCCCGTTCCGCGACTGGGAACGCGATACGCCCTGGTTCGAGGGTTGCATGCCTGTCGAAGTGATGGCCGAGCGCGGCCCCGGCACGCTTCGCTTCGGCCCGATGAAGCCGGTGGGGCTGCGCGACCCGCGCACCGGCAGGCGGCCCTATGCGGTTGTGCAACTGCGGCAGGACAATGCCTCTGGCACGCTCCTCAATATGGTCGGCTTCCAGACCAAGCTGAAGCATTCGGAACAATTGCGGATTTTCCGCACCATTCCGGGCCTCGGGAATGCCGAGTTCGCCCGGCTGGGCGGCGTCCATCGCAACAGTTTCATCCGTTCGCCGGTGCTGCTCGACCCGACGCTGCGTCTGGGGGCGGATTTGCGTATTCATTTCGCCGGCCAGATCACTGGCTGCGAAGGCTATGTGGAATCGGCTGCTGTAGGGTTGATGGCGGGGATTTTCCTTGCCAGCCGCGTGGCCGGGCGGCGGCCGGTGCCGCCACCGCCGGAAACGGCGATGGGCGCGTTGCTGGCGCACATCACCACAGGCGCGATTGCCGACAGTTTTCAGCCGATGAACGTGAATTTCGGGCTGTTCCCGCCGCTTGTCGATGCTGCAAAGGGCCGCGAGCGCAAGGCGTCGCTGGCGCAGCGGGCAAAGGCGGCATTCGCGCAATGGAAGGCCGTGCAGGCCTGACCGCCGTTTTCAGCCGTGCGGGATGGCGCTTGCGTCCTGTTCGTCCAGCCGGTTGTCGTTGGCGATCCTGCGCCGCTCGGACAGCAGGTTCAGGATTTCGCGCGTGAAGAATTCGGCCATCAACTGATTCAGGATGCCGATCCCGCGTTCGGCCATGTCGGCTGCCTCCAGTTCGGTCACATGCGGCGCGACATTGGCGAAAAACTCGTCCAGCTCCATCTGCGCCAACTGGTGCATCACGGCGACGAACCGGCCGACACCGGCGTCGTGATAGCCACGCTCGCGGGTGAAGCCGATCTTCTGTGCGTCGGCCAGCAGCCGAAGGATCCGCTGGTCGCGTGGCGACAGTTTGTTATCGGCGGCAGGCGACACCACTTCGGCGCGGCGGAACTCGGCCAGATTTTCAGGGTCGGCGCCGATTTCCTGCATGAACGCGTGCGCATCGACACGTTCGCCTTCGGAATCGAGGCGCGCGCGCAGCAGATGGTCGAACTCGGGCAGCATTGCCGGTTCCAGCAGCCCGATCTGCTCGCCTTCGAACAAAGACCGGATCACCGACAGCGGCAGGAAGCGTTCATCCTTCAGCCGACGTATCGTCAGCAGCCGGGCGAGATGCCCGTCGTTATAGGTCGCGCTGTTGCGATGCGTGCGGTCCGGTTCGGGCAACAGCCCTTCGCGGATATAGAAACGGATCGTCTCCCGAGAGACGCCGGACGCCTTTTCAAGATCGCGCATGCGCATCGCGCTACCTTATCAACTGCCCCCGTCGGCCGCCACCCCGGCCTGCACCTGCGCGATCGCGCGCTTCCACAATGCCCGTCGGGCCTGTCGTCTGGTCTCGTCCGTCGATGGCTGGAATTGCCGGTCGGCGTGCACCATCGCTGTTGCGGCCTCGTCCAGATCTGCGAACAGGCCGACGCCGACCGCCGCCAGCATGGCTGCACCCAGCGCAGTCGTTTCGATGCAGGCGGGACGTTCAACGATCAACCCGGTTGCGTCGGCGAAGTCCTGACACAGCCAGCCGTTCGCTGCCATGCCGCCATCCACTTTCAGCGCGGCAAGCGGCACGCCGTCGCCCCGGAATGCGTCGGCCAGATCGGCGGTCTGCTGGCCCATCGCTTCGAGTGTGGCGCGCACGATATGCGCGCGGGTCGTGCCGCCGGTGATCCCCGTCAGCAGGCCGCGCGCGCCGGGCTGCCAATAGGGAGCGCCCAGCCCGGCAAAGGCCGGCACGAAGGTGACGCCGCCGCTGTCCGGCACGGATTGCGCCAGTTCCTCGGATCGGGCTGCCCGGTCGAGGATGCCCAGTGCGTCGCGCAGCCATTTGATCGCGTCGCCGCCGACGAACACCGAGCCCTCCAGCGCATAGGCCAGCGGCGACGACGACAGCCATGTCGAAAGCAGCCGGTTCGTCGATACGGGTGGCGTGGCGCCTGCATGGGCAAGCATGAAGATGCCGGTGCCGTAGGTGCATTTGGCAAGGCCCGGGCGGTTGCATCCCTGGCCGATGGTTGCGGACTGCTGGTCGCCCGCCATGCCGCTGATGAACAGCGAGCGGCCGAAGTGGCGCGTTTCCGCCAGCAGGCCGGTCATCGGCGCGATGGCAGCCAGTGCGCCTGCCGGCACTTCGAACAGGCTGACGAGATCAGGCGCCCATTGCGCGCGATGCAGGTCCATAAGCATCGTCCGCGAAGCGTTGCTGGCGTCGGTCAGGTGCGCGCCGGTCAGCTTGAACAGCAGCCAGGATTCGACCGTGCCGATCGCCAGGTCGCCGCTGGCGGCTGCATCGCGCACGGTTGGCAGATTTGCGATTGCCCAGCGGATCTTGCTTGCGGAAAAATAAGGGTCCAGCAGCAGGCCGGTCGTCTGTTGCAGATGTTCCTCGTGGCCGGCTGCTTTCAGCGCCATGCAGGCATCGGCAGTGCGGCGGTCCTGCCAGACGATCGCCGGCGCCAGCGGCTCGCCGTTGCGGCGGCTCCAGAAAATCGTCGTCTCGCGCTGGTTGGTGATGCCGATCGCGGCCACGCGGTCGCCGACCCGGGCCATCACCTCGGCGGCGGCCTGTTCGCCGCGCAGCCAGATTTCCGTTGCGTCCTGTTCCACCCACCCCGGCTGCGGGAACGACTGGCTGATCGGATATTGCGCCGAATCGACGATTCCGCCCGACAGGTCGAAGGCAAGCGCGCGGGTCGAAGTCGTGCCCGAGTCGATCGCAAGGATGAGCGGTTCCATGACTGTCGATGCTGACGGGTTGCACCACGCCGGGCAAGTGTTGATGCTGGGTCGGGAATTTCAACCGGAAGGGATGGCGATGCGCTTCGAAGGCAAGGTGGTGCTGGTGACAGGGGCTGCATCGGGGATCGGGCGGGCGGCGGCACGGCAGTTTGCGCGCGAAGGCGCGTTCGTGTTGGCCGCCGACTGGTCGGCCGCCGTCGAGGAAACGGTTGCCGGGGTGCGCGCGGCAGGCGGCGGCGCCGAGGCTCTTGTCGGAGACGCCGGCGACGAGGCGTTCGTACGCGCGGCGGTGGACCGGGCGGCAGCAGACCACGGCAGGCTGGATGCGCTGTTCGCCAACGCCGGCGTTTCCGGCGGCATGGCGCTGCTCGCCGATATTGGCGTCGAGGAATGGGAGAAGGTGCTCAGGGTAAACCTGATCGGCGTGTTTCTGGCCATTCGCGAAGGCGCGCGGGTGATGGTTCCGCAGGGCAGGGGCGCGATCGTCACCACGGCAAGCGTCGCCGGGATCCGCTCGGGCGCGGGCGGCATGCCCTATTCCGCCTCGAAGGCGGGCGTCATCAACCTGACGCAGACATCGGCGAACCAGTTGGGCGGCACCGGCGTTCGCGTGAACTGTATCTGCCCTGGCCTTACGGAAACCGGGATGACCGCCCCCATGTTCGAGGGCGCCCGCGCACGCGGCCGCGAGGACAAGCTTGGCCAGTTGAACCCGTTGCGCCGCTATGCGCACCCCGAAGAACAGGCGGCGGTTGCGGTGTTCCTTGCCTCGGACGACGCGAGCTATGTGAACGGGCAGGCGATTGCAGTCGATGGCGGACTGTCTTCCAGCCACCCGACGGTGCCTGGAAAGTTCGTCTGACGCGCTATTCCCAGACGGCTTCGGGCGGCAGCGACATCAGGATCGCATCGGTGTTGCCGCCCGTCTTCAGGCCGAAGGTGGTGCCGCGATCATAGACCAGATTGAACTCGGCATAGAGGCCGCGATACTTCAGCAGTTCGTGCCGTTCGGCCGGGCTCCAGCCTTCGGCCATGCGGCGGCGCACGATCGCCGGAAAGGCGGCCAGAAAAGTTTCGCCGACATCGCGTGTATAGGCGAAATGGCTGTCGAAGTCGGTCGGGGTGTCGGCGGACAGCCAGTCATAGAAAATGCCGCCGACGCCGCGTGCGCGTTTGCGGTGCGGGATGTGGAAATATTCGTCGCACCATGCGCTGTGGCGGGGCCAGAAGCCGGCATCGTGCCGATTGCAGGCCGCTTCGAACGCTGCGCGGAACGACGCCGTGTCGTCGGCGCGGGGCAGGGCGGGGTTCAGGTCGGCGCCGCCGCCGAACCAGCGTTTGGTGGTGACGAGAAACCGCGTGTTCATGTGCACGGCCGGCACATGCGGGTTCGCCATATGCGCGACGAGGCTGATCCCGGTTGCGAAAAAGCGCGGGTCGGCGTCGGCTCCGGGGATGGATTTGGCGAACTCGGGGTTGAACTCGCCGTGTACGGTCGAGATGTTGACCCCGACCTTCTCGAAGATTCGCCCCTTCATCACGCCCATGGTGCCGCCGCCGCCCGGCGCGCCGCTGTGGTCTGCCCGGTCCCAGCGGGTGAACTGGAAACGCCCCGGCCCGGCTGGTGCATTCGGCAGGGCGGAAAGCGCGGCGCCTTCGTCCTCGATGCGTTCGAATTCGGCGGTGATGCGGTCGCGGAGCGAGCGGAACCAGCTTTCCGCCGCAAGCTGCTGTTCGTCGAAACCAGTCATGCCTTTGCAGGTGCCACTGAACGGGTAGGCCACGCAACCTTTGTGGCTGTGTAGCTGATCCCCGGCGGATCGGTGTTGACAGGGGCCGAGCCGACGCATAAAGCCGCGCCTCCACAAGTAGTGCGGGCGTAGCTCAGTCGGTTAGAGTGCCGGCCTGTCACGCCGGAGGTCGCGGGTTCGAGCCCCGTCGCTCGCGCCACTTGTGGAGTAGTTTTCTGCCGCAACATGCTGCAGACGAACGAAAAAGGGCTGCCTTCGCGGGCAGCCCTTTTTGTTTGCGTGTGGTTTCCTGTAGGCCTGTCCGTCAGCGTTTTGCGCCGGATGCCGGGCGTATCCTGTCCCATTTGTCGAACTCGTGCGCGATCGAGGCTTCGACCAGCGCCTCCCACAGTGCGCCGATGATGGCGGGGTCGAGGCCGAGGCGCACGGCTTCGTCGCGGGCATTCCCGATCACCTGCCATTTGCGCGGCTCGTCGCGGACCTGCGCGCGCTCGGGCTTGATTCGGGCGGCGGCATCCATGAATCGGAATCGTTCCGCCAGCAGCGCGACGATTTCGCGGTCCAGATGGTCCACGCCGGTGCGGACTTCGGCCATCGTGCGGCAATCTTCGGGCGGCTTCCTCATGGGCGCCATTTGCCCGTTTCGATCCACGTCAGCACTGGCCGCAGCGGAAAGGCCCATGCAACGCCGAGGAATGCCCAGATCGGCAGTTGCAGCAGCGGATGCAGCGTCGCGACCGGCTCGAACAGCCAGACCGCGAACAGAACATAGGCGAATATGCCGAGGAGGACGGCGAGAATCCCGAGCGGCCGTCTGAGCGAAGGTGTCATGGATTGCGTTTAGCCGCGCTTGCCGAAAGGTGGAAGGCCGTCGGCGTGGCGACTGC
>NZ_DBNHFX010000035.1:0-15924 GCF_057137845.1 Sandaracinobacteroides sp.
TCCTGCAACCGCAACAAGCGCGGGCTGACGCTGGACTTTCACAAGCCCGAGGGCCGCGAGGTGCTGGAGCGGCTGTTCGCATGGGCCGATGTCGTCATCGAAAACTACAAGGCGGGCGATCTTGCCCGCTTCGGGCTGGACCATGCGGAAGTGCGCAAGCGCTATCCGGCACTGATCTGGTGTTCGATTACGGGCTTCGGCCACAACAGCCCGGATGCGCACCGCGCGGGCTATGACTTCATGATCCAGGCGGAATCCGGCCTGATGGACATTACCGGCGAAGCCGGAGGCAGGCCGTTGCGCACCGGCGTCGCGGTTGCCGACCTGACGACCGGCATGATGGCGGTGACGGCCATACTTGCTGCACTGCACCATCGAACGCGCACCGGCGAGGGGCAGCACATCGACATGGCGCTGTTCGACGTGACGGTCGGCTGGCTGGCCAATCAGGCGTCGGGCTGGCTGATGGGCGGAACCGAACCGGCGCGCATGGGCAATCAGCACCCGTCGATTTCCCCCTATCAGGACTTTCCGACGGCAACCCGGCCGATCGCGCTGGCGGTCGGGAACGACCACCAGTTCGCGATATTCGCGCGCCTTCTGGGCCATGCTGAATGGGCCGACGATCCGGCGTTTGCCACCAGTGCCGAGCGTTCGGCAAACCGGGCGCGGCTGGTGCCGCTGATCGAGGAAGTGCTGAAAACGCGGCCCGCCGATCACTGGCTTGCCGAACTTTCGAAAGCACAGGTGCCGGCAGGCCCCATCGCTACCGTCCGCGAGGCGCTGGAAAGCGGGCAGGCAAAGGCGCGCGGGCTGGTCGTCGAGCAGGCACATCCGGTGTTCGGTGCCGTGCGCACCATCGCGCAGCCGCTGGCGCTTGCCGCGACACCGCCAAGCTATCGCTTGCCGCCGCCGGCGGTAGGCGAGCATAGCAGGGCAATCCTGACCGAACTGGGCTTTACCGCCGACGAGATCGGGAAACTGTTCGAGGAAGCCGTCAGCAGCACGCCATGAACCCGCGCTATTATCTGCCGGAAAGCAGCCTGATCGGGCGCGAGGAAATGGCCGACGGCGCCCATGTGCGCACCCTGCTGCTGCCGCATCGCGCGCCGATCGCGAACCTGCTGCTGCTGACCGGGCGCGCCGACTTTCTGGAAAAATGGGCGGGTGCCTTCGCCGAACTGCATCAGGCGGGCTTTGCCATCGCCAGCTTCGACTGGCGCGGGCAGGGCGGTTCCAGCCGCGCCGCAGCGAACGGTGCCGGGCATATCGACAGTTTCGATACATGGCTTTCCGATCTGGACAGCCTGTCTGACTGGGCGCGCGCGTCGCTGCCGGGCGGCCGCTGGCTGGTGTTCGGCCACAGCATGGGCGGCCATCTGCTGACCCGCTGGATCGCCGACCCCGGCCGCCGCAGGCTGCCGTTGCGCCGGGTGCTGGATGGGGCGGTGCTGGCCGCCCCGTTCTATGGCATCGGCGGCCCGGCGTGGATGCAGGCGGCGGCGCGGCGGCTTGCGCCGCTGCAGGCGGCGCGCGGGCGGGCGGCGGAATATGCCTGGGGGCAGCAGCCATGGGGCGCACGCGGCCAGCGCCCGGCGCGGCAACTGCTGCTGACCGGTAGCCGCGCGCATTTCGAGGACGAGGGGCTTTGGCTTGCAGCACACCCCGAACTGGCGACGGGCGGGGTAAGCTGGGGCTGGCTGAAGGCGTTTGCCGAAAGCGAGGCCGTGCTGGAAGCGCTGCCGCTTGAAAAGCTGGCGCTTCCTGTGCTGATGTTGCTGGCCGACCGGGAACGTGTGGTCGACAATCGGGCAGCCCTGCGCATGGCGGCGCGGATGCCCGATGTCCGCCATCGCCTGTTCGCACACGCTGCCCACGAACTGCTGCGCGAGGCCGACGAAGTAAGGCAGGATGCGCTGGTCAGCATCGTCAATTTCGCGAGGGAGGTAGCCCGGTGAGCCGTTTCGACATCCTGATCATCGGCGCCGGGATCGGCGGCGCGTCGCTTGCCTATGAACTGTGCCGGCAGGCCCCCGGATTGAAGCTTGGACTGCTGGAAGCCGAATCGCACCCCGGCTATCACACCACCGGGCGATCGGCGGCCTTTTATGCCGAAACCTACGGCGGGCCGACGGTGCAGCCGCTGACTTCTGCATCGAAGCATTTTTTCCAGCGGCCGCCGCGCGGGTTTTCCGACACGGCAATCCTGCATCCGCGCGGGGCGCTGCACCTCTGTCACGCCGACAGCGCCGGCTGCCTGGAGGCGCTGGAGGCCGAGTTCGAACAGGGCAATGTGGCGCACCAGCGCCTGGCCCCCGAAGGCATCATCCGCAAAATGCCCTACCTGCGCCCCGAATGGACCCAGACAGCCATCTGGGAACCGGGCTGCGCCGACATCGATGTCGCCGGGCTGCATCAGGCCTATCTCAGGGCTGCAAAGCAGGCGGGTTCGGAGCTGGTGCTCGATGCGCGGGCGACGTCGATCAGCAGGGCAGCGGATGGCTGGCATGTGGAAACGCCGGCGGGTGCGTTCGATGCAGCAAATATCGTGAATGCGGCGGGCGCGTGGGCCGACGAGGTGGCAAAGCTTGCAGGCGTTGCCCCGATCGGGATCCAGCCGCTCAGGCGGACGATCGTCGTCACCGAGGTGCGGCCGGAAGCGCCCGCCGACCTGCCGGTGATGATGGATGCCGGCGGCACCCTGTATTTCAAGCCAGATGGCGGGCGCCTCTGGATTTCGCCGCACGACGAAACGCCCGACGTTCCACACGATGTGCAGCCGGACGAGATGGACATGGCGGTCGCCCTCGACCGGTTCGAACAGATGTGCGACTGGCCGATCCGGCGCATCGCCTCGAAGTGGGCGGGGCTCAGGAACTTCGCGCCCGATCGCCTGCCTGTGCTGGGGCCGGATCCTGATCAGCCGGGCTTTCACTGGTGCGCCGGCCAGGGCGGCTGGGGCATCCAGACGGCGCCTGCCGCGGGCGCGATCTCGGCCAGCGCCATTCTGGGGGTTCAGGTGCCCGAGGAATATGCGGACATCGACTGCGCGCCCTATCTTCCCGCCCGCTTCCGCTGAGGCTTTTGCGGCAGCCATCGGTTAGGCTAACAGGCTGTGGCGGGCGGCTCGGGAAGCGCTTGTCCGGTCCACTAGATATGGTAAGGTTTCCTGCCAGATGACCAAGATATTGAAATTCACACTGCTATTTGCAGCTTCGCTCGCGATTTCCGCCTGTGATTCGGGCAAATCGTCGGCTGGTGCGTCCGACACGAAGCCGGCTGCCACGGCCGACAAAACGGCTGCCGCCAAGGACTGGACGGCGACCGTCGTCGAGACGCCCGAGGGCGGATTCCGCATGGGCAACCCCGACGCCAAGGTGAAGCTGGTTGAATTCGCCTCGTTCACCTGCAGCCACTGCAAGGACTTTCATGCCGATGCCGTCGCGCATCTGAAGCCCGAATATGTGGCGAAGGGGCTGGTTTCCTATGAATACCGGCCGTTCATGCTGAACATCTTCGACTTCGCGGCGGCAACCGTCGCCATGTGTCAGGGGCCGGAGCGCTTCTTCGACTGGTCGAACGAACTTTACACCAACCACGACGCGTGGATCGAACCGTTCACCAAGCTCGACCAGAACGATGTCAAGCCGCTGGCGAACCTGTCGCTGGGCAAGCAGGTCATCGGCTTTGCCAAGAAGGGTAATCTGAACGGCTTTGCCGCCCAGCGCGGCCTGCCGGGTGCGAAGTTCGACGAATGCGTCGGCAATGAAACCGCGATCGAGGCTCTGGCGAAGCGCCAGCAGACGGCGATCGATACCTACCAGATCGCCGGCACGCCGACTTTCCTGCTGAACGGCAAGAAGGTCGAGGGCGTGACAGCCTGGAAGGATCTCCAGCCGAAGATCGACGCGGCGCTGTGATCGCGGGCGGGGCTTCGCGCACATGAGGTTCGCGAAGCTCCGCCTTTCCGGATTCAAGTCGTTCGTCGAACCTGCCGAACTGCACATCCGCGACGGCCTGACCGGTGTGGTCGGCCCCAACGGGTGCGGCAAATCCAATCTGCTGGAAGCGCTGCGCTGGGTGATGGGCGAAAGCTCGGCGCGGTCGCTGCGCGTGGCGGCAGGCGGCGCCGGGATGGACGACGTGATTTTCGCCGGCACCGCCAAACGCGCACGCCGGGATCTGGCCGAAGTCCGGCTGACGCTGGATAACAGCGCGCGACGCGCACCCGCAGAATTCAACGCCGATGAACAACTGGAAGTCTCGCGCTCGATCGTGCGGGGCGAAGGCTCGAACTATGCGCTGAACGGCCGCGATGTGCGCCTGAAGGACGTGCAGTTGCTGTTTGCCGATGCGGCAACCGGCGCGCATTCGCCGGCGCTGGTAAGCCAGGGGCGGGTCGCTGCGATCATCGCGGCAAGGCCACAGGAACGGCGCCAGTTGCTGGAGGAGGCGGCAGGCATTTCCGGCCTCAATGTCCGCCGCCGCGAAGCCGAGCAACGGTTGCGCGCCGCCGACGCCAACCTGCTGCGCCTCGACGATGTAATGAAGACGGCGGAAGCGCAGGCATCGGGGCTGCGCAGGCAGGCGCGATCGGCCGCCCGCTATCGCGAACTGTCCGACCGTATCCGTATCCTCGAGGCGGCGCTGATGCGCCTGCAATGGGCTTCGGCGGTAGAGGCGTTGCAGGCGTCCGAACGGGCTTTGGCCGAAGCCGACGCGCAGCTTCAGCGCAGCGTGCAGGAGGCAGCGCGATCGTCGGCAGCGCAGGCCAATGCCGCCGCCTCGCTTCCGTCGAAACGGCAGGCGGAAAGTGTGGCCGCCGCCGCGCTGCAACGGCTGACGACCGAACGCGCAACCCTCGTCGCCGAGCGTGCCGCCCTTGTTCGCCGCTTGCAGGACATCGAAACCGCGCTGACGAACGCCGCAACCGACATGGAGCGCGAGGAAGCGAGGGCGAAGGATTCGGCAACCACGCAACAGCGCCTTGCCGAAGAACTGGAAGGCCAGCGTCGCGCTGAACAGGGGGCGCAGGCGATGGTGGCGCCGCAGGCGGCGCAGGTGCGCGCAACCGAAATGGAAACTTCAGACGCCGAACGCGCGCTGGCCACCGCAGTCGAGGCGCACGCGGCGCTTGTTGCAGAAGCGCGCGGTGTGCGCGCACAGGCCGATGCCGCGCGGACGCGGGCAGACCGGCTGGCGGCGGAACGGCAACGCCTCGAAGCCGAACTTGCCCGGTTGAAAACCTCGGGCGACGCCGACGGGCTGGACGCGAGAATTGCCGAAGCGGGGGCGGCACTTGCGGCCAAGGGCGCCGAAGCGGATGCCGCAAGCGCGGCGATCGCCGTTGCCGAACGCGACGCGCTGGCGGCAAGGCAGGCGTCCGAGGCGGTCGAGCGCGCGTTGCTGGCAGCGCGCGCCGAAGTCGCCGGCCTCGAAGCCGAGGCGGCGGCGCTGGAACGGCTGCGCGGCGCCCGGCAGACGCTGCCGCTGGCGGCCCGCGCGTCGTTGTCGGCGCGGCCGGGCTATGAAGCGGCTGCGGCTGCGGCCTTGGGGGACGATCTGAACGCGGCACTGGGTGCGCCGCCAAAGCCCGGACGTCACTGGCTGAACGTCGGGGTGCCGGTGGGCGACGCTCCGCTTCCCGCGAACTGTGCGCCACTGGATGCGCAGGTCAGCGGCCCTGCCGAACTGTCGCGGCGGCTGGCGCAGATCGGAGTGGTGGATGCGCCGCCCGATGCAGCGATGATCGCGGCGCTGAAGCCGGGCCAGCGGCTGGTGTCGCGCGATGGCTGGATGTGGCGGTGGGATGGGTTCGTCGTGCCGCCCGGCGGCAGCGCGACGGCAGTCGCCGAGGCGCTGGCGCAGGACAACCGCCGCATCGAAATCGCCGACAATCTGCTGGCGCCGCGCGCGCGTCTGGCGGCGGCCGATACCGAACTGGCGCAGCAGAAAGCGGCGCTTGGTGCAGCACAGGCCGCAGAACGCCATGCGCGCACCGCCCGCACCGAGGCCGAGCGCGCGCGCGAGCAACTGGCCGGACGCATGCAGGGCCTGCGGGCGGCACAGGCGCAGGCGGTTGCCCGTGCAAGTGCGATGGAAGCGTCGGTCGAGCGGCTGGCGGCCGAAGGCGAAAGCGCAACGGCCGAGGCGGAAAGTGCGGCACTTGCGGTCACGCGGCTGCCCGACGCGTCGGTTGCGGCGGAACAGGTAGGCAATGCGCGATCGGCGGCAGAACGCGCGCGGGCGCACCTTGCACAAGCGCGCGCGCAGGCGGCCGCCCTTGAACGAAGCCTTGCCGAAGCAACCGCGCGGATCACCCGCCTTTCCCGAGAGATTGCCGACTGGCAGGCCCGCGACCGCGATGCAGCCGCCAGCCGCGCTGCGATGGCGGATCGGGTGGCGCGCCTCACGGCCGAGCGGGCATCGCTGGTCGCCGAACCGGCGGCCCTCGATGCGCGGCTCGAACTCCTCGATCGCGGCATCCACGACGCCGAATCGCAGCGGACCGAAGCCGCTGAAACGGTGATGGTGGCGGAACTCGCGATTGCCGACCTCGACCGCGAAGCAAAGGCGGCGCAGGCGCGGGTCGCAGACGGCCGGGAAGCCCGTGCCACACACGCCGCGCGCGCCAGCCAGCACCGCGAGAAGGTGGTGGAGCTTGCCGCCGAATCGGCAGGGCGCTTCGGGCGGCCGCCGCAGGAACTCGAAGCCGCAGACGGCGCCGATGCCGCCACCGTCGATTCAGCGCTGGCGTCGGTGCTCGCCGAGCGCGAGCGAATCGGTATCGTCAACCTGCGCGCCGATATCGAACTTGCGGAAATCGAAAGCGTGCTGGGCGAACAGCAGCGTGAACGGCAGGAACTGGAAACCGCGATCAATCGCCTGCGCGGATCCATCGGAACGCTGAACCGCGAGGGCAGGGCGCGCCTGATGGCGGCATTTGCCGAAGTCGACCGCCATTTCCGCGAACTGTTCGTGACGCTGTTCGGCGGCGGCACCGCCGAATTGCAGTTGGTCGAGAGCGACGACCCGCTGGAATCGGGGCTGGAAATCCGCGCGCAGCCTCCGGGCAAGAAGCTCCAGTCGCTGAGCCTGCTGTCGGGCGGAGAGCAGGCGCTGACGGCGATTGCGCTGATCTTCGCGCTGTTCCGCACCAACCCCGCCCCGATCTGCGTGCTGGACGAAGTGGATGCGCCGCTGGACGACGCCAACGTCGAGCGATTCACCCGCCTTCTGGGCCATATGGCGGAAACCACCGACACCCGCTTCCTGATCGTGACCCACAACGCAGTCACCATGGCAGCCATGCACAGGCTGTATGGCGTGACGATGGCGGAACCGGGCGTCAGCCAGCTGGTGTCCGTCGAACTGCGCGAGGCCGAGCGGCTGGCTGCCGCCTGACCGGCCGCCGGTCGTCGGGCGCCCCGGCTCCGCACCATGCTTGACCTTTCCGGACGGTGCCTCTAACGGAACGACCGCTTCGGCGGCCTTGTTGGCCGGCGGAGCCCTTGGCGCATCACCGCCGATGGCTGACCTGTTCGAACGCGAAGGGCCACCCACCTTGCCCGATCCTGTCGACAAGCGCGACCTCGACGACCTCGGGGCCCGGCTGGAAGCAGCAAAGGAAAGGCACGGGCCACGCGCGCGGCAGGCTGCATCGTCGGCGCTCGCCCAGGGCACCCGCCACGCCTTCGAGATCGCGGCGACCACACTGGTCGGCGGCGGCATCGGCTGGATGCTGGATCGCTGGCTGGAAACGGGTCCGTGGCTGTTGCTGCTGTTCTTCCTGCTGGGGGTCGCGGCTGGCTTCTGGAACCTGCTGAAGGCGGTAGGCCGGGAAGCACGGGCAGTTCGCAAGGACGGCCCGGAACCGAAACAAGACGATCAGGGTTAGAAACGAGAGCGCTAACGGTGGCCAATCCACTCGAACAGTTTGCGATCAAGCGCTACGCCGAGCTGTCGGTGGGCGGCGCCGATGCCGCGTTCACCAATGCCTCGCTGTTCATGCTGCTGATCCTCGGGCTCAGCCTGCTGTTCTTCTGGCTGGGCAGCCGCAACGCGCAGATCGTGCCGGGTCGCTGGCAATCCGCACTCGAGGAAATGACCGGTTTCGCCTCGTCGATGGTCGAGGAAAACGTCGGCCCCAAGGGGCGGGCGTTCGTGCCGTTCGTATTTGCGCTGTTCCTGTTCGTGCTGGTCGCGAATCTGGTCGGGCTGTTCCCCTACAGCTTCACCGTGACCAGCCACATCGTCGTTACGTTCGCCTTTGCCGCGCTGGTGTTCCTGATCTGCGTGGCGGTGGGTTTCGCCAAGCATGGCCTGCACTTCTTTTCGTTGTTCGTTCCACAGAACACGCCGGTTTTTCTGCTGCCACTGATCGTGCTGATCGAGTTGATCTCGTTCCTGTCGCGGCCGCTCACCCTCTCGATCCGTTTGTTCGCCAACATGACGGCTGGGCACATCCTGCTGAAGGTGTTTGCCGGTTTCGTGATCTCGCTGGCGACAGCGGGCGGCGTGCTTGCGGCGATTTCGGTGCTGCCGTTCGCGATGACGGTCGCCTTCTATGGTCTCGAACTGATCGTGGCCGTGGTGCAGGCCTATGTGTTTGCCCTGCTGACCTGCATCTACCTCAACGATTCCGTCAATCTCCACTGAGTTTCATTCGAAAGGACTGACCAACATGGACGCTGAAGCCGCAAAATACATCGGTGCCGGCCTTGCAGCCATCGGCATGGGCTTCGCCGCCATTGCCGTGGGCACGCTGTTCGCGCTGTTCCTGCAAGGCGCGCTGCGCAACCCCGCCGCTGCCGACTCGCAGCGCCCGAACCTGATCTTCGGCTTCGCCGTGACCGAAGCTCTGGGCATCTTCGCGTTCCTCGTCGCCCTGCTGCTGCTGTTCGCGGTCTGATCCAGACCGGCTGAGCAGGAGGCTTTCCGATGCCCCAGTTCGATTTCTCCCAGGCGCTGCCGCAGGTCATCTGGCTGGCTCTGGTGTTCGGCATTCTCTATCTGGCCGTGCATGCGTTGTATCCGCGTGTCGGCCGGGTGGTGGAATCTCGCAAGGCCAGGATCGCGTCGGATCTGCGCGAAGCGGAAGCTGCGCGCGATGCGGCGGAAGCCGCCACCAGCGGCGGTTCGTCGGCGCTTGGTGACGCGCGGACGCACGCCCTCGCCAGAACCGGCAGGGCGCGCGACGAGGCTGCCGCAGCAACCAGCCGCAAGCTTGCCGAGGCAGACGCTGCGCTCGAAGCGCGGACCGAAGCCGCAGCGCAGGCGCTGGCCGGGCAACGTGCGGCTGTCGTCGCCGAACTCGATCAGGTTGCCGCCGATGCGGCAGCGGAACTGGTGAAGCGCGTCTCGGGCCTCGATGTCTCGAACGACGAGGCTGCGAACGCTGTGAAGAAGGTGGCAGCCTGATGCTGGAAGCCCAAACTGTGGCGGCCCCGGCCGTGGCTGCCGGCATTGCCGAAGTCGCCGATGCGCCTGCCGGTCAACCCGGCACCGTCGCCGACGCCGAACATGCCGCCCACCACGAGACCATTTTCGGCCTCGACAGCTACGCGATCGTCGGGCTTGCCTTCCTTACCTTCCTGGTGATCCTGTGGAAGGCGGGCGCGTTCCGCATGATCGGCGGGGCGCTTGATGCCCATGCCGACAAGGTGCGGGCCGATCTCGCTGAAGCAGCGCAACTGAAGGCCGAGGCCGAGGCGCTGCGCGCGAAGGCAGCAGCCGAATCCGCCGACGCCGAGGAACAGGCGAAGCAGACGCTCGCGCATGCCGAAGTCGAAGCAAAGCGCATCGTCGAACAGGCTGCGATCGACGCCGAGGCAGCGATCAGCCGCCGCATGCGCCTTGCCGAAGACCGCATCGACGCCGAGGCGCGCGCCGCCGAAGCCGAACTGCGCGCCCGCGCGGCAGACCTTGCGGTGAAGGCCGCCAGCGCGCTGCTGGGCGAGCGATCGAAGGATCTGGGCGCCCTGACCGACAGCGCCATCGCCGGGCTGGACCAGCGCTGAGGCGCTGGACAACCGATGGCTGACATCATGCATGGGGCAGCCCGGATCACATCCGATCCGGGCTGCCCCATCATGTTTTGTGCGGCCGGGCTAGGCTTGGCTGCCGTGGGCCTGATGGTGGCGAATCACCTCGTCGATGATGAAGCGGAGGAACTTCTCGGAGAATTCGGGGTCGAGGTCGGCCTCGAGCGCGAGTTTGCGCAGACGCGCGATCTGCTGCTCCTCGCGGCCGGGATCGGCCGGCGGCAGGGCGTGCGCGGCCTTGAAGGCGCCGACCTGTTTGGTGATCTTGAATCTTTCGGCCAGAATGTGGATGAGCGCCGCGTCGATGTTATCGATCGAACGTCGGTAGCCCTGCAAAACCTGCGTGGCGGATTCGTCCCGCGACATGAAGCCCCTTTCCTTGGCAGCCGCCAACCCCTAGCGCGAAAGCCGTCATGACCGCCACAGTCCATCAGATCCGGCCCGACAAGCCAAGCCTTCAGCCGTTGCTGTCGCTGGTGGCACCGGGCCTCAATTGCGTCAACCGCGTCATTCTGGATCGCATGCAAAGCCCGGTTGCGCTGATTCCCGAACTTGCCGGGCACCTGATTGCCGGCGGCGGCAAGCGGCTGCGTCCGATGCTGACTCTGGGTTGTGCCGCCGCCCTTGGCTATCAGGGCGAACGCCACCACAAGCTGGCGGCCGCCGTCGAGTTCATTCACACGGCAACGCTGCTGCACGATGATGTGGTCGACGGTTCGGACCTGAGGCGCGGAAGGCCGACGGCCAACACCATCTGGGGCAACGAAGCTTCGGTGCTGGTCGGCGATTTCCTGTTTTCGCGCGCCTTCGAACTGATGGTCGAGGATGGCAGCCTGAAGACGCTGAAGATCCTTTCGCACGCATCGGCGGTGATCGCCGAAGGGGAAGTTGCGCAGCTTACCGCGCAGCGCGTCGTCGAGACCGGCGAGGACCGTTATCTGGACATCATCCAGGCGAAGACAGCCGCGCTGTTTGCCGCCGCCTGCCAGATCGCAGCCGTGGTGGCCGAATCGCCGCAGGCGGTCGAGGATGCGCTTGAATCCTATGGCCGCAATCTGGGCATCGCGTTCCAGTTGGTTGACGATGCGATCGACTATGCCTCGGACGCGCAGACGATGGGCAAGGACGCAGGCGACGATTTTCGCGACGGCAAGGTGACGCTGCCAGTCATTCTGGCCTATGCGCGCGGCGACGAGCAGGCCCGCAAGTTCTGGCAGCGCGCCATGTCGGGCCGCGCCAACGGCGATGCGGAACTGGCCGAAGGAATCGAGCGCCTGCACGCGACCGGCGCCATCGACGACACCAAGGCGCGGGCGCGGCTCTATGGCAGCCGCGCGATCGACGCGCTTGCCCGCATCCCGACGACAGCCGCGCGCGATGTGCTGATCGAGACGGTCGAGTTTGCGATCCAGCGCGCCTATTGACCTTGCCGCCACGGGGCTTCCCGTCCTCGGCGTGCTGGCCGACCTGAACGCCAGCTTTGCGGCCGGATCGAATGCGGTGTTGGTAGCGCCGCCGGGGGCCGGGAAAACCACGCTCGTTGCCTTGTCGCTGCTGGATGCCGAATGGCTGGCGGGCCGGAAGATTTTGCTGATGCTGCCGCGCCGCCTTGCGGCGCGCGCGGCCGCCGAGCGCATGGCGTCGCTGGCCGGAGAGGCTCCGGGCGGGCTGGTTGGGTATCGCACCCGCTTCGAAGCCGTGCCCGGCCAGCGCATCGAGTGCCTGACCGAAGGGCTGTTCGTGAACCGGCTGCTGGGGGACCCGGCGCTGGAGGGCGTCGGCGCGCTGCTGTTCGACGAAGTGCACGAGCGCAATCTGGAGGGTGATCTGGGGCTGGCGCTGGCGCTCGATGCGCAGCAACTGCGGCCTGAACTGCGCATCCTGGCCATGTCGGCGACGATGGATGGCGCGCGCTTTGCCGAACTGATGGGCGATGCGCCGGTGATCGAATCGGCAGGGCGCGCCTACCCGGTGGACATCCGCCACATCGGCCGGCCGGCGGCGCGGGTCGAGGATGCGATGGCGGCGGCGATCGGCCGTGGCCTTGCCGCCGCCGACGGCAGCCTGCTGGCGTTTCTGCCCGGCGTCGCCGAGATCGAGCGCACCGCCGAGCGTCTGTCGCTGCCGCCGGGCATCACACTGCACAAGCTGCACGGACAGGCGGAACCTGCCGCCCAGCGTGCGGCATTGGCGCCGGGAGGCCGCAAGCTGGTGCTGGCGACGTCGATTGCCGAAACCTCGCTGACGATCGACGGCGTCGAGGTGGTGGTGGATTCGGGTTTTGCCCGGCGACCGCGCTACGATCCGGCCTCGGGGCTGACGCGGCTGGTGACGGAGCGCGTGTCGCAGGCCGCCGCCGCACAGCGCGCAGGCCGGGCCGGGCGGCAGCGGCCGGGCATAGCATTCCGCCTGTGGGATCAGGGCGAAACGCGCGGCCTGATCCCGTTCGATCCGCCGGAAGTCCTCGATGCGGATCTGGCGCCGTTGCTGCTGCGGCTGGCTGCATGGGGCGTGCGCGATCCGCATCAGTTGCGCTGGCTCGATCCGCCACCGAACGGAGCAGCCGAGGCCGCGCGCGCCGATCTGCGGATGCTTGGGGCGCTGGACGATGCAGGCGGGCTTACTGTGCGCGGGCGGCGGATGGCGGCTTTGCCGGTCGGGCCGCGCGTCGCAGCCATGCTGCTGGAAGGGGCGGCGCGCGGCCAGCAGGAACAGGCGGCAATGCTGGCGCTGCTGCTGGAGGAACGCGGGCTGGGCGGCCAGAGCATCGACATCGAAGACCGGCTGCGCCGCCTTGCCGGCGAATCCGGGCAGCGTGCCGATCGCGCGCGGCGGCTTGGCGGGCGCTGGGCTGCGCTTGCCAGCCGCCAGCAGCCGCCGACCGGTGCGCCCGCTCTGCCGCCCGCCCTGCTGCTGGCGGCGGCCTTCGAGGACAGGGTCGCCCGCCGCCGCCGTGTGCCGGGCGCAACCACACAGACCGCGGACTATCTGCTGGCAAACGGGCGTGGCGCATCGCTTCCGGCGGCCGACCCGCTGGCGAAAGAGGAGTGGCTGGTGATCGCGGATGCAGGCGGGGCGGGGGCCTCGTCGCGCGTGCGGCTGGCTGCTGCGATCCCGGACGACGCAATCGCTGGCTTCCTTGCGGAGCGGGTGGTGCGGACGTCCTGCGTTGTTACCGAGCCGCAGGGCGGCCGGATCGCCCTTGTTGCAAGCGAAAGGCTGGGGGCGATCGAAGTGTCGAGCCGCCGTCAGCCCGCCCCACCCGAAGCGATCGAAGCGGCGCTGCTGGCGGAAGTGCGCGCCAAAGGGCTGGATGCGCTGGCCTGGCCGGATACTGAACGCGCGGCGCTTGCCCGCATGCGCTTTGCCGCCGAACTGGGCTGCCCCGGCATCGCCGACCTGTCAGACGAGCGGCTGCTGGCGACGCTGGACCTGTGGCTGGCGCCGTGCCTTGCCGGCGTTAACCGGCTGGCTGATGCAAAGCTTGCGGGCTCGCTGGCAACGCTTGTCGACTGGCAGGCGGCCAGGGCGCTGGACCGCTTTGCCCCTGCGCGGTTCCAGACACCGGCCGGCACTTCGCACCTGATCGACTATGCGGCCGAGGGCGGCCCCGAGGCCGAGGTGCGCGCACAGGCGCTGTTCGGGCTGGCGGTGCATCCGATGCTGGCCGATGGCCGGGTGCCACTGACGCTGGTGCTGACGTCGCCCGCCGGGCGACCGATCGCGCGGACGCAGGATTTGCCCGCCTTCTGGAAGGGCGGCTGGCGCGATGCGCAGCGCGACATGAAAGGCCGCTATCCCAGACATCCCTGGCCGGACGACCCTGCGACCGCGCAACCGACGACGCGAACCAAGGTCGCCACCGCACGGCACGGTTGACAGCGGCCGCCCCCGCCCTAGCTTTGCCCGCCATGACCTTCGACCCCGCTGCGGCCACCGCCGCCTACATCGATTCGCTTGGACCTGAGGCACTTGCGAAGGCCGCCACCTACACCAGCGGCAGCAATTGGATCCTGCTGTGGGGGCTGCCGATCAGCTTTCTGGTGACGCTGGCGATCATGCGCTGGGGCGGGCTGGCAAGGTTGCAGCAGCGGATCGGCGCAGGCCGGCCCAATCGTGCCGCGTTCATTGTCAGCGCGCTGGCGCTCGTGCTGACATCGCTGCTGACGCTGCCGTGGACATTCTGGTCGCAGTATCTGCGCGACCGGAACTACGGCCGCACCAGCCAGCCGATCGCCGACTGGTTCATGCAGGGAACGTTTTCGCTTGCCATCACCGCCCTCGTCGGCGGGGTATTTTTCATCGGCTTTTACGCCCTCGTCCGACGGGCGGGCAGGCGCTGGTGGATCTGGTCGGGCGGGCTGGTCGCCGCCGCGATGACGATCCTGATGCTGGCCGGGCCATCCGTGATCGAGCCGCTGTTCAACGACTACAAGCCGCTGCCGGCAGGGCCGGTGCGCGCAGCCCTAGAGGTGCAGGCCGCACAGGCGGGCGTGCCGAATGATCGCATCTTTGTTTACGACGGGTCGCGCCAGTCCAACAATTTCACTGCAAACGTGTCGGGCGTGCTTGGCTCGGCCCGCATCGCCATTTCCGATGTGGCGCTGAAGGGGGCCTCGCTCGATGAAGTGCGCGCAGTGACCGGCCATGAAATCGGCCACTATGTGCTGGGCCATGTGTGGCGTGGCGTTGCCCTCTATTCGGCGCTTTCGGTTCTGTTCTTCTTCCTGGCCGATCGGCTGTTTCCGCTGAAATCGGGCCTGTTCGGCAGCCGTCTGCCCATTTCGGCGCCGGCATCGCTTCCGGTGCTGATGTTCTTCGCGACGCTGTTCGCGCTGGTCGCACAGCCGGCGATGTATGCGCTGAGCCGTGCCGACGAAGCCGAATCGGACCGCTACAGCCTCGAGACAGTCAATCTGCCTGATGCGCTGTCGTCGGCGTTGGTGAAAACCGCCGAGTATCGCTACCCGCGCCCATCCGCCGTGCAGGAGTTCTTTTTCTATACCCACCCCTCGGTCGAGAGGCGGGTGCGCGCGGCGATGGACTGGAAGGCGGCGCACCCGGCATCGGCCGCCGCCCCTGCGGCGTCGACACCCCATTGATTTCGATGCGCCGGTCGGCCTAGGGGTTGCGGCATGCGCAAGGCACGTATCTTCCAGAAGGGCACCCGCGCCAGCCAGTCCGGCAAGGCGCGCAGCAAGCTGTGGATCCTTGAAACCGAACCCCGCGAGGGCAAACGGCCCGATCCGCTGATGGGTTGGGCGGGAAGCGGCGACACCAACACCCAGATCATCCTGTCGTTCGAGACGCTTGCCGAAGCGCAGGCCTATGCCGCGCGCAAGGGCCTCGAAGCACAGGTGATGCCCGAGATCGACCACCAGCCCATCATCCAGAGCTACGCCGACAATTTTCGCTAGTTCCGGCTTTTGCGCGGGCCGCGTCAATCCGCTATGGGCGCAAGCCCGCGCCCGTAGCTCAGCTGGATAGAGCATCCGCCTTCTAAGCGGAATGTCGCAGGTTCGAGTCCTGCCGGGCGCGCCATTTCAGTACAGAACTGCGAACGCCGTTTGCCGTCGATTTTCCGCTTGAGGCGGCGGCAATGGTGCGCAGCAGTTCGGATTTCGATTCCATGATGCGGACTTCCTTACTGGCGACCTCGATCCGCTGTGGCGTCTTCCACGGTGTCGCGGTTCGACTATGATGGCGCCATGGTGATCGCCGAACATGACGGTTCGAACCTGCTGACCCGCCGCTATGTGCATGGGCCGGGGGTGGATGAACCGCTGGTCTGGTATGAGGGTTCCGGCACGACGGATCGCCGCTGGCTGCTGGCGGACGAGCGCGGTTCGGTGGTTGCCGTCACCGACGGCGCCGGCGTGGC
>NZ_DBNHFX010000036.1:0-11748 GCF_057137845.1 Sandaracinobacteroides sp.
CGGATCGTGGCTTTCATCGAAATCATTGCAATCTCCCTCGCGCCGATGCGGGCGCATTTCCCCTTCGCCAGTTTGCCCGAAAGAAACTTCCGGCAAGACGGCCAAGTTTTCGGCCATGCCGGATACCGCCGCAATGCTGCAATTCTGACAGGATGACCCCGGATACGACCTGTGCGACGGATTGCCGCAAAGCTGCCGTGCAATGCGCCGTTCAGTCCAGCCCGAACTCCACCGTCGTCACCACCCGCACCTTCTGGTAGGGCGTATCCGATCCCGAACCGGTGTCGCCGTCGCGGCCGGTGATCGAAAACAGCCCCTGCGTCGCCTGATGGATGCCGCCGACTGCGGTGTCGCTGTCACGCGCGAACTGCTGGGCGGCTTCACGCGCGCTTTTGGTTGCTTCGGCGATCATCGCGGGCTTCACGTCGTTCAGTCTGGTGAAGCTGTAGGTTACGCCGCCGGAATCATTGTCGAGCGCGACACCCTTGCGGATCATCTCTGCCTGATTGGCGAAAGCCTTTTCCATGCGCGCGATATCGGCGGTGTGGGCGATGAAGCGCTGGCGGATGGTGATGTTCAGCCGCCCAAGACTGCTGTCGAAATACTGGTTCACCGAACTGCCGCGCGGCTGCACCTCGTCGGGCTTGAAGCCGTTGGCCGCAAGAAAGCCGCGCACCGATGCCGCATCCGCATCGGCCCTGGCCTGCACGGCGGCAAGGTCCGAGCCATTGGCCTGTGTGGCGATCGTCCAGGTTGCCAGATCGGCCACCACATCACGTTCCGAAACGCCACGCACCGTCACGATCGACGGGCCTTGCCGGATACCGCGAAGGCCGTGCGCGATGAACAATCCGGCAACGGCAAGCCCGGCGCCGACAAGAGCGCCCGCGATTACCGGCGAACCATTCCACTCGGCCATCCAGCCCCTCCGATGCTGCAATTTTCCGTTGCATGGTGCGCTTGAATGATCGCAAGTCAAGGCCGATCGACGCCCGCCCAGCACAGGAGCACCGCATGCCCCGATCCGAATTTCGCTTCGCGTGGAAAAAGCGCGTCCACTACCCCGAGATCGACGCGCAGGCCGTCGTCTATAACAGCCGCTACCTCGAATATTTCGACATCGCGCTGACGGAATACTGGCGCGAAGCCGGTCTCTATCAGCACGCGCCGGTCAGCGGCGGGCCGGAATTTCACGTTGCCCGCGCTGTCGTCGAATACAAGGCTCCGATCCTCCTCGACGAGGAAATCCTGATATGCTGCCGCACCGAGCGCATCGGCAACAGCTCGATCGCGATCGCACTGGAAATCCACGGCCTGAAGAACGGACCGGACGGCGACGACCTTCGCGCAACCGGCGAAACCGTGCAGGTGCATGTGGCGCAGGCGCGCGGCAGCCCCGACCCGGTGCCGGGCTGGATCGTGGCCCTGTTCGAGGGCTATGAAGGGCGAACGCTGAAAAAGGTTCCGGTATGAAATATCTGCACACCATGATCCGGGTATCCGACCCCGACGAGACGATCCGCTTCTTCAACCTGCTGGGCCTTGAGGAACTGCGCCGCTACGACAGCGAGGCCGGGCGCTTCACGCTGATCTTTCTGGCAGCGCCCGGCGACGAACATGCGCAGGTTGAACTGACGCACAACTGGGGCGAACAAGGCTACACCGGCGGGCGCAATTTCGGCCACCTCGCCTATGAAGTCGACGATATCCATGGCCTTTGCCAGCGCCTCGCCGACGCCGGAGTGACGATCAACCGCCCGCCCCGCGACGGGCGCATGGCGTTCGTGCGCACGCCCGACGGGATTTCCGTCGAGCTGCTGCAGAAGGGCGGCGCGCTGCCGCCCGCAGAACCATGGGTTTCGGCCCCCAACATCGGCGAATGGTGAAAAGCATGACCACCCGCATCCACCGCGTTCCGACACTCAGCGACAATTACGCCTGGCTGTTCGAATATGCACCCGGCACTGCCGCCGCCATAGACCCGGCCGAAGCAGAGCCGGTGCTGGCCGCCGCCCGCGCGCTGGGACTGAACATCACGCACATCCTGAACACCCACTGGCACCCGGACCATGTGGGCGGCAACCTCGGCATCCGCGAAGCGACGGGCTGCACCATCTTCGGCCCCGCCCGCGAGGCCCATCCGATCCCCGGCATGGATCGCGCACTTGAGGATGGCGAGGAAGTCGTGCTGGGCGATCACATGGGCACAGTTCTGTTCGTCGGCGCCCACACCGCGGGCCATATCGCCTATCACTTCCCGACGGCGAACGCGCTGTTCCCCGGCGACACCATGTTCGCCATGGGATGTGGCCGGCTGTTCGAGGGCACACCCGACGACATGTTCCGCGCACTCGGCAAGCTGAAAGTCCTGCCGGCAGAAACGCAGGTGTTCTGCGCGCACGAATATACGCTGTCGAACGCGCGCTTTGCCGTCACCGTCGAACCGGAAAACGATGCGCTGCAACGTCGTTTTGCCGAGGTTCAGGCGCTGCGTGACAGGAACGAACCGACGGTTCCCTTCACGATCGCCGACGAACTGGCCACCAACCCGTTCGTGCGGGCGCAAACTGCGGTGGAACTGGGTGAACGAAGGAAGGCGAAAGATGCGTTCTGACCTCCGGAAACTGGGTGCGCCCCTGCTGCTCGTGGCAGCGCTTGCGGCCGCCGCGCCGGCCGCCACCCGCCCCGAGCGGACCGACCCCGCCACACTGAAGGCGACGGGCGAACCGGTGAACTGCATCGCCGGGCGCAATGTTTCATCGCAGCCCGCCGGTGCCAATGCCGTCATGTTCCGGGCCAGCTCGAACCGCTGGTTCCGCAATGATCTTCGCACCACTTGCCCGATGCTGCGTAACGACAGCGTTCTGGTGTTCCGAAGCTCGATCGGCGGGCAGTTCTGCGCGCTCGACATGTTCGACATCGTCGACCCCCTCAGCCGGACCAATTTCGGCACCTGCTCGCTGGGGAAATTCACGCCGGTTGCAGTGCCCAAGGGCACGCGCTTCTGAACGGCGGCCTGCATGGCGGGCATGCAGCACGCGCGCTGCAATTGCGTCGGCCCGCCTGAACGACTATCGCGCCGCACATGATCGTTACCCGCTTCGCGCCGTCACCGACCGGACGGCTCCATGTCGGCAATGTGCGCACCGCACTACTGAACTGGCTGCTGGCCCGCCGGGCCGGCGGCCGCTTCATTCTGCGCCTCGACGACACCGACACCGCCCGTTCGACCGAAGAATATGCGCAGTCCATCCGCGACGACCTCGCCTGGCTGGGCATGGCGCCCGACGCCGAGGAAAAGCAGTCGGCCCGCATGGCGCGCTACGAGGAAGTGTTGCAGGCGCTTGCAGCCAGCGGGCATGCCTATCGCGCCTATGAAACGCCCGAAGAACTGGAACTGAAGCGCAAGGTGCTGCTGGGGCGCGGGCTGCCGCCGGTCTATGACCGCGCGGCCCTTGCCCTGACCGACGCCGACCACGCCCGCTTTGCCGAACAGGGCGTCCGGCCGCACTGGCGTTTCCGCCTGGACCAGACTCTCCCGCATACGTGGGACGATCTCGTTCGCGGCCCGTCGCGGATCGATGTTGCTTCGCTGTCCGACCCCGTCATCCGCCGCGCCGATGGAAGCTGGCTCTATATGCTGCCAAGCGTCATCGACGATGTGGACATGGGCATCACCCACGTCGTGCGCGGCGAGGATCATGTCACCAATACCGGCATCCAGTTGCAGATGTTCGCCGCAATGGGGGCGTCGATGCCGCTGTTCGGCCACGCCCCGCTGCTGACCGGTGCCGACGGCGCGCTTTCCAAGCGGCTTGGTTCGATCGGGATTGCGGATTTCCGCCAGCGCGGCATCGAACCGATCGCAGTGAAGGCGCTGCTGGCGCGGCTGGGCACCAGCCATTCGGTCGAGGCGGTGACATCCGACGCCCCGCTGATCGAAACGTTCGACATCGCGCATCTGGGCCGCGCGACTGCGCGCTTCGACGAAGCCGAACTGGTGCGGCTGAACAGCCACATCCTGCACCACACCGACCATGCAGCAGTCGCTTCCCGCACCACGCTCGGCGAAGTGGAATGGAACGCGGTGCGCGGCAACATCGAAAGCGTGGCCGACGCCGAAAAATGGAAGACGGTGATCGACGGCCCTCTGCCGCACCATGCGCCAGACCCGGCGAACCGCGCGTTTCTGGATACCGCCGCCGATACGCTGGCCGGGCTGGACTTCGGCCCGGATGTCTGGGCCTCGCTGGTGGATCAACTGAAGCAGACAACCGGGCGCAAGGGCAAGGAGCTGTTCGCGCCGCTGCGGATGGCCCTGACCGGCGAAGCTGCGGGGCCGGACATGGCGGCGCTGCTGCCGCTGATCGGCCGCGAACAGGCGCTGGAGCGACTGCGGCGCTGAACCGGCCGGGCACACATCCTTAACCGTTCTGAACCATTCTGACCGCCGGAACCGGCGTTTCGCCGCCGTTCGCGCTTTACAGCGCCGCCCCGCCATGGGACGCACTCGGCCGTGGAGATACTGTTCTGGCCGATTCTCGGCGGCGTTCTCGGGTTGGTTGCAGGCTCGTTCCTTGCAACGCTCGTCGTGCGCTGGCCGGCAGGCGAAAGCCTGAGAGGGCGTTCGCATTGCGACGGCTGCGGGCGGCCGCTCTCGGCGCTGGAACTGGTGCCCGTGCTTTCGTGGCTGCGGCTTGGCGGCCGATGCCGCACCTGCGGCGCCGCGATCGATCGCCGGCACATCCTTTTTGAACTGGCGGCGGCGTTCGTCGGCGCGCTGGCGATGCTGGCGTCGCCCGGCCCGATGGGGCTGGCCGGCGCGGTTCTGGGGTGGGCGCTGCTGGCGCTGCTGTTTCTGGATGCCGAGCATTTCTGGCTGCCGGACCGGATCACCCTGCCGCTCTTGGCGCTGGGGCTTGCCTTTGGCGCCGGCAGCATCGCCGATCGTTTGCTGGGCATGGCGCTTGGCGGCGGCGCGTTCCTGCTGCTGGCGCTAGGCTATCGCTTTCTGCGCGGCAAAGAAGGGCTTGGCGGCGGCGACGTGAAGCTGATGGCGGCGCTTGGCGCATGGTTAGGCCCGGCACTCATCGGGCCGCTGCTGCTGGTTTCCGCGTCGATCGGGCTGCTGCTGGCGGGTGTTTCGCGCCTGCGCGGCCGGGCGCTTCCGGCAGGCGGGCGCATCCCGCTGGGCGCCTGCATGGCGGCGGCGGCGTTTCCGCTGTGGCTGTTCGCCAGCGCAACGGCATGGGCAGGCACATGATGGCACGCCCCACCCATCCGCCCACGATTCTATCCCCAGATTGCTGGCGCAACACGGGCGGGCTGCACTTGAACGTCGTCGCCAAGCTTTATACGCCAAAGCTTCCGGGGCGCGATTCCCGGTCAGAACCGCGAGGCGCTCTCTGGGTGACGAACAATTGCAGACCATCGGCCGGCAGGCGACGGCAGGCGAAGCCGTGCTGACGCGGCCGTGGCATCTGGGCCATCTGCTGCTGGCCGCCATGCTGTGCGCGCTGGCTGTGATCGGCTGGCGGGCGGTCGGTGTGTTGCGCGCGCCTGCCCATGTTGCGCCGCCGTTCACCGGCCCGCAACTCGCCGACGAGGCGCTGCTTTCCCGCACCGACCCATTTTTCCCCGACACAAGCACCGCCGACAACCTCCCCGTCACTTCGCTTCCGCTCAGCCTGCACGGTGTCCGCTCGGACCTCGCGACGGGGCGCGGCAGCGCCATCATCGCTGCATCCGACGGGGTGCAGAAGCTGTTCGCGGTGGGCGAAAGCGTGGCCTCCGGGGTGACGCTTGCCGCAATCGCTGCCGATCATGTGATCCTCGATCGCGGCGGCGCCCGCGAAACGCTCTGGCTGGATACGGCAGGCGGCTCGGAAGTGCAGCGCTTCGACCCGACGCTCGAGGAACAACCGGCCGAACCATCGGAAGACGCCGCCCCCGATGCATCGACGGGCACTGGCGATCAGGGGACAGCGGCCATGCCGGCCGCCCCCGCACCCGAGGATCGCAATTGATGCGGCGGCTGGCGCACAGGCTGTCGGTTCTGCTTGCGGCGCCCGCGCTGCTGGCTGCGCCGGTCGTCACGCCGCCGGCAGTGGCGCAGGCCAGCATCAACCTGCGTGACGCCGACATCCGCGCCCTGATCGACGACGTGGCCCGCGTGACCGGGGCCAGTTTCGTCATCGATCCGCGCGTGCAGGGCAAGGTGTCGGTGGTGTCGGACAAGCCCCTGGGCCGTGCGCAGTATTTCGAGCTGTTTCTGGCAACCCTGCAAGCCAACGGCTTTGCGGCGGTGCCGGTAGGCCGGGGCCAGTATCGCATCCAGCCGGCCGAAGCAGGGGCGGGCGCGCAGGGTGGCCGGTTCGCCACAGCGGTCATCCCGCTCAACAATATCGACGCGCAGCAGGCGCTCGAATCGCTGCGGCCGGTGCTCAGCCGCAATGGCACCGCAACCGCCAATCGCGCCGGCAACGCGCTGATCGTGACCGACTTCGCCGACAACATCAGCCGCACCCGCGCGGTGCTGCAACAGGTCGATCGCGACCGTTCGGTGACGCAGGTGGTGACACTGAAGAATTCCGGCGCGCGCGATATGGCGCAGTCGTTGCAGGCGCTGGTGCAACAACCCGGTGACAGCGCCACCCCTGCCTCCCGCATTTCGATCGTGCCGGTCGATGCCTCGAACGCGATCGCCATCAAGGGCGACGCGACGCAGGTGAAGCGCATCACCGAAATGGCCAGAGACCTCGACCGCAAGGCAGCGGGCGGCTCGGAATCGCGGGTGATCTTCCTGCAGAACGCCGACGCCGCCGCCATCATGCCGGTGCTGCAACAACTGATGGGGCAGACGCCGACGGTTGCAGGTTCGGCGGCATCCGGATCGTCGCTTGCAGGCACGCCTTTTGCGCCCCGGTCGGGCGGCGGCGGACAGGGGGCGGGCGCGCAGGGGCAGGCCGATGCGACACCGGCCAATGTGGGCGTCGCCGTCGGCAACAGCCGCAGGCGCGCGATCATCGCCCGCTATGAAGGCGCCAACGCGCTGGTGATTGCCGCACCGCCGGAAATCCAGCGCGAGCTTGGCGAGATCATCCGCCAACTGGACACCCGCCGCGCGCAGGTTCAGGTCGAGGCGATCATCGTCGAGATTTCCGACAATGCCGCAAAGCAGCTTGGCGTGCAGTTCATGCTGGCGGGCCGCAACGGCACCATCCCGTTGATGTCCAGCAATTTTTCCAACGCCGCGCCGAACCTGATGGCGATCACCGGCGCAGTGGCGGCGGAAAAAGGCCTGATCTCGGATTCGGAAAGCGCGACCGCCTTCCGGCAGGCCGCCGTCGATTCGCTGCTGGGCACCACCGGGCTGACGGGCGGGGCCGCCCACATCGGCTCGAACATGATCTTCGGCTTCGTCATCAACGCCGTCAAAAGCGACGTGAACTCGAACATCCTGTCGACGCCGTCGCTGATGACGCTGGATAACCAGCCCGCCCGCATCCTGGTCGGCAAGGAAATCCCGATCACCACCGGCGAAGCGCTGGGCAACAACCTCGACAACAGCTTCCGCACCGTGCAGCGGCAGGACGTCGGCATCCAGCTTTCCGTGCGGCCGCAGATCAACGCCGGCGGCACCGTAACCCTGACGCTGAAGCAGGTGGTGTCGTCGATCGACACCACGATCGACAAGCGCGACTTCGTGCTGAACAAGCGCGAACTGGAAACTGCGGTCACCGTGGGCGACGGCCAGATTCTGGCGCTGGGCGGCCTGCTGGAGGATTCCGAACGCAAGTCGCTGCAGAAGATCCCGCTGTTGGGCGACATCCCCGGCCTCGGCAATTTCTTCCGGTCGACATCGAAATCCCGCAACAAGACCAACCTGATGATCTTCATCCGCCCGACGATCGTGCGATCGCAGTCCGATGCCGATCTGGTGACAGCCAACCGCTGGGACAATGTGCGCGAGATGCAGACCGATCGTTACGGCATTTCCAACCTCGACGGCCTTGCGTGGGAGTATCTGAAAACGGCGCCCCCCTACAAGCCGAACCCGTTCCCGCCGCAGGCAACGACGCCCGCAACGCCGACGCCACCCGCACCGGCGCCGCGGCAACCGGCCGAAAGGTGAACGCGGCGCCGGAACCGGAACGCAGCGCCGGGCCAGCAATGCTGCCTGCCGGCCAGCCGGGCCGCCCCGCACCTGCCCTGCCCTATGCCTTCGCCCGCACGCATGGCGTGCTGATCGTGCCCGGCACCGACCGGCTGGCCATCCGGCAGGGCGCAAGCCCGGCGTCGATCCTCGAAGCCCGCCGCGTCGCCGGACACGCCCTGCAGCCCGAACCGCTGGCGACGGAAGCGTTCGATCGCCTGTTATCGGAAACTTATGCGACCGACGGATTGTCCGCCGTTGCAGAAGCGGCGGCCGCCTCGGATATCGCGCATCTGGTGCAGGAAAGCGCCGACCTTCTCGACAATTCCGACGCAGCGCCCGTCATCCGGCTGATCAATGCGCTGGTTGCACAGGCGGTGCAGCGGGGCGCATCGGATATCCACCTCGAACCAACGTCCAGCGCCGACGACGATGGCAACGGCATGGCCGTCCGCCTGCGCCACGACGGGGTGATGGAGGAAGTGCTGCGGCTGCCTGCCGAAGTAGCACCGATGCTGGTCAGCCGGGTGAAGGTGATGGCGCGGCTCGACATCGCCGAACGGCGGCTCCCGCAGGACGGGCGCATTTCGCTGACGCTCGGGCAGCGCCCGCTCGATGTCCGCGTCTCGACGCTGCCGGCCCGTGGCGGCGAGCGTGTGGTGATGCGTATCCTCGACCAGTCCGCCGTCGGGCTGGAACTGAAAGACCTCGGCCTCGATGCGGCGACGCTCGGCGCGCTGGCGGATGCGCTTTCGTCGCCCAACGGCATCCTGCTGGTGACCGGGCCGACCGGCGCCGGCAAGACCACCACCCTCTATGCCGCGCTGAAGCGCCTGAACGACGGCAGGCGCAACATCCTGACCGTCGAAGACCCGGTCGAATATGCGGTCGCGGGCGTCGGGCAGACACAGGTGGACACCCGCGTCGGACTGACGTTCGCGCAAGGTCTGCGCGCCATCCTCCGCCAGGATCCCGATGTGGTGATGGTCGGCGAAATCCGCGACCGCGAAACCGCCGACATCGCCGTGCAGGCCGCATTGACCGGCCATCTGGTGCTGTCGACGGTGCATGCGAACTCGGCGGCGGGCGCGATCACCCGGCTCAGGGATTTCGGCGTGGAAACCTTCCTGATCGCCGCCACGCTGCGCGCCGTCGTCGCGCAGCGGCTGGTGCGGCTGGTCTGCCCGGTCTGCGCAACCGAGGAACCGCTTGCGCCCGCACTTGCCAGGCGGATCGGCCTGCCCGCCGGCATCCCCGTAGCCAAGGCGAACGGCTGCGAGCGCTGCCGCCACACCGGCTACACCGGCCGCAAGGGCCTCTTCGAACTGATCACCGCCGATGGGCCTGTCCGCGCGCTGATCAACGACGGCGCGGGCGAAACAAGGCTCGAACAGGCCGGGCTGCAACAGTCACTGACGGAATCCGCGCGCGCCGCAGTGCGGGAACGGCGAACCACGCCAACCGAAGTGCTGTCGCTGTTTCAGGCTGAAACGGTGCGCGCCGCACAACCCGCCGCCCCTGCCGGGGATCATACGCCGTGAAACCGGCTGAGGCACCGGCAGCCCCCGCGCTTCCGTTCTGGAAACGGCCGATCCGGTTGGGCCGGGGCGGCGCCGGTTTCGGCAGCGGCGCACCGGCAGCCAGGGCCGCAACCCTCAGGCCGCAGGCGCGGGCAACCCTCGTCCGGCAACTGGCGACGCTTACCGCCGTCATGCCGGTGACCGACGCAGTCGCAACACTCGCCCGGCAGCCGGGGAACGGCGCCGAACAGGAAGTGCTGCAACGCATGAACCGGGCGTTGCAGGCCGGCAGCCCGCTGCACGCATCGCTGCCACCGTCGGCGTTTCCGGCTGAAGTCCGCTCGACCATCGCCGCCGGCGAAGCATCGGGGCGGCTGCCACTGCTGCTGAACCGCCTCGCCGACACGATGGAGGCGCAGGTCGCGCTGCGGTCGCGGCTGATCTCGACGCTTGCCTACCCTGCCCTGCTGCTGCTGGTGGCCGTAGGCGTGATCCTTGCGATGCTGCTGTTCGTCGTGCCGGGGATCGCCGGGCAGCTAACGGGTTCCGGCCAGCCGCTGCCGGTGCTGACGCGCGCCGTCCTTGCCGTTTCGCAATTCGTGCAGGACTGGTGGGCGTTGCTGCTGGCGCTGCCGCTGCTGGCTGCCCTTTCGCTGATGCTCTGGCTGAAGCGGCCAGGCAGCCGGGAACGCTTCGACCGGTGGCTATTGTCGCTGCCCGGTCTCGGCAACTGGCTGTCGATGCTCGACGCGGTGCGCTGGTCGCGCCTGTTGTCCACCATGCTTTCGGCCGGATTGCCGCTGGCGGAAGCCATGCACATCACCACGCCGACCCTTGCCAACGCCGCCTGGCGCGAAGCCACCGCCCGCATGACGGCGCAGATCCGGGCTGGCGCATCGTTGTCGGCGACACTGCCGCTGCTGCCGCGCGCGCCTGCCCTGCTGGTATCTCTGGCGCGGTCGGGCGAAAGCTCGGGCCGGTTGGCGCCGCTGCTGGAATCGGCGGCCACCAGCATCGACCGCCAGTTGGCCGACCGCAGCCGCACCATCCTTGCCCTTGCCGAACCGGCGATCATCGTCGTGCTTGGCGGGCTGGTCGGCCTCATCATTCTGGCGGTGCTGCTGCCGATCCTCGAACTCAACACGCTGGCCGGTGCCGGCATCGGAGCCTCTTGATGCAATTTCCCGCCCCCCGTCGCACCCCCGCCCGATCGGGAGAGGCCGGCTTCACGCTGGTCGAACTGCTGGTGGTGCTGGCGATCATCGGCCTGCTGACGACGGTCGTCGTGCTGAACGTGCTGCCCATGCAGGGCCGCGCGCAGGTGCAGAAGGCCGAGGCCGACATCGCGCTGCTGGAGCAGGCAATGGAACTCTGGCACATCGACATGGGGCGCTACCCGGCACCCGAGGAAGGGCTTGCCGCTCTCGCCCGCCCCACCGCGACGGGCGCCAAGATCAAGAAGCTGCCCGACGATCCGTGGGGGCACCCCTATCTATATGTCGTGCCGGGTGGAAACAGCCAGCCCTACGCCATCGTGTCGCTTGGGGCAGACGGCAAGGAAGGCGGCGAGGGCCAGAATGCCGACATCCGCAGCGACGTGCGCTGAACCCGACCCGCCGGTGGCGGAAATGCGGATGCGCGCGCACCACCGGCAAGCCGGATTCGCGCTGATCGAAATGCTGGTGGCGATGGTGCTGCTCAGCCTCGTCGGCCTGACGCTGGCCCGCTTCCAGACGTTTCAGCTAGCCGGGGCAGGCTCGGCGCGGCTGGCGGCCGCTGCCCGGCTGGAGGCCGACAACGCGCTGGTCGACGCCGCGATCGCAACAGAGGCGCCAACCGAACGGACCAGCGCCACCACCCGGAACATGGGGCGCACCTGGGTTCGCACCCTCACGCCATCCCCCGCGCCCGACGCGGCGGCGCTGGCCGGGTTCCTGCAAATCGCCATCGAGGTTCGCGAGCATCCCGGCGGCCCCGTGCTCGCCCGACGGACGGTGATGCGGCCGGCTTCGAACCAGCAGGCGGATCCCGCCGAAACAGCGGGGCAGCGCGCACAATGAATCGCGCCGCCAA
>NZ_DBNHFX010000037.1:0-14389 GCF_057137845.1 Sandaracinobacteroides sp.
CGATGGAACAGGCGCTCCAGGTCGGCTTTCGTCAGGCGCAGGAACGTCGGCCTGCCGTGGTTGCAGGTGCCGCTTGCGGGCACGGCCTCCATCTGCCGCAGCAGCGCATTCATTTCCGGCAGGCTTAAAGCGCGCCCAGCCCGCACGCTGCCATGGCAGGCGATGGTCGCCGCCACATGCTCCAGCCTGTCGGCCAGCGCCTGTGCGCCCTGCCCGTCCTCCAGTTCGTCGGCGATGTCCTGCAACAGTTGCGGCAACGGCGGGCGGCCCAGCATCGCCGGCAACGACCGCACCAGCATCGCGTCCGCGCCGAACCGCTCTAGCTCCAGCCCCAGTTCCATCAGCAGGGCGCGCCCTGCCTCCAGCCGGTCGCACGACAGCGCATCCAGCGGCACCGCCTCGGGGATCAGCAGCGGCTGGCAGGCGACAGTTGCACCCGCGCGCCCGCGCATCGCTTCCAGCACCAGCCGTTCATGCGCTGCATGCTGATCGACCAGCACCAGCGCATCTTCGGTTTCCGCCACGATATAGCTTTGCGCGACCTGCCCGCGCGCAACCCCCAGCGGAAAGCCCGCCACCCCGGCAGCGGCCGGGCCGGCCAGCGCCTCTGGCGCCCGCCCCTGCGGCGCCCAGTCGGCGCGGGATTCGGCCGCGTGCGGGGGAACGGCCGCAGCATGTTCGGCAGACGCGATCAGCGGCATCTGCACTGCCGCAGGCGGCACGGCAGAGGGCGCCTGCAACGCATCCGCCAGCAGGTTCGAGGCCGACTGAACCGCCCGGATCCCCGCCGCATCCAGTGCAGTCCGGACGGCGACGATCAGGCTGGCGCGGATGCGCGCCGGTTCGCGGAAGCGCACTTCCGTCTTGGCCGGATGGACATTCACGTCGACATCGGCCGGCGGCAGGGAAACGAACAGCGCCGCCAGCGCATGGCGTCCGGCGGGCAGGCGCGCGGCATAGGCCCCGCGCAGCGCGCCTACCAGTTGCCGGTCCTTCACCGGCCGGCCGTTGACGAACAGATACTGCTGTTCCGAGGTGGCGCGGCTGGCAGCCGGAAGCCCGGCAAGGCCGCCGATCACCAGGTCCTCGCGCGCGAAATCGACAGGCACCGTGTCGGCGCCATCCGGCAGCAGCGCGCGCACACGGCGCGCCAGCGAAACAACCGTCGAATCCGCTTCGGCGGCCACATCGACGATCCGGCGCCCCTCGTGCAGCAGCAGGAAGCGCACGGCGGGATGCGCCATCGCCAGCCGCCGCACGGCATCGGCCACCGCCGCGACTTCGGTGCGGGCGGATTTCAGGAACTTCGCGCGTGCCGGCACACGCGCGAACAATTCCTCGACGGTTATCCGGGTTCCGGGCGGGACACCTGCCGGGCCGTCGAACAGCATGGCGCCCGAATCGAGCGCCAGCCGCCAGCCCGCATCGGCATGGCGCGTCCGGCTTTCCAGTGTGAACCGCGAAACGGATGCGATCGCCGCCAGCGCCTCGCCCCGGAAACCGAAGCTGCTGATCGCCAGCAGATCGTCGCCCGCCAGTTTCGATGTAGCGTGGCGTTCGATCGACAGCCGCATGTCGGCTGCATCCATGCCGCAGCCGTCGTCGATCACCTGCAAGCGGCCGGTGCCATCGCCGGAAAGATGCACTTCGATGCGGCCGGCGCCTGCATCGAGGCTGTTTTCCACAAGTTCCTTCACCACGCTTGCCGGGCGCTCGACCACTTCGCCGGCGGCAATGCGGTCGACAAGATGGCTTGGAAGGCGGCGAATGGTCATGGTGTCTGGCGTCCTGTCGCACCGGCAGGGCGGCCGGTGCAAGTAGGCAATCTCCGGTCACCGCCGGGGGCGGTTGCGCCCTTGCGCCCGCCGGGGCGACCGCCTATGCGCAGACAACCCGCGACATGGTCCCGAATGGCGTCCTTCGCGGCCATTCGCCGATTCGCGGACGATGCGCCCCAAGGGGGAAAGGGCGCGGTTCCGGCATGGATCGCCGCCATGGCCGCACGGCAGCCGCAAAGGCCGGTTCGCTCCAGCCCCCGCACAGGCGCCTGCCCACAGGATGGCGCCCCAGCCAAGGTTTGACCCCCGACGTGAATTTTCTCAGCCGCCTTTTCGGTTTTCTCAGCCAGGACATGGCGATCGACCTCGGGACCGCCAACACTCTCGTCTATGTGCGCGGGCGCGGCATCGTCCTCAATGAACCATCCGTCGTCGCCCTCGAAACGGTGAACGGCCGTCGTCAGGTGAAAGCCGTCGGCAACGACGCCAAGCTGATGATGGGCAAGACCCCCGGCAACGTCGAGGCGATCCGCCCGTTGCGCGACGGCGTCATCGCCGACATCGAAGTCGCCGAAGAGATGATCAAATATTTCATCTCCAAGGTGCACGGACAGAGCAGGCTGCCGTCGTGGCCGGAAATCGTCATCTGCGTGCCGTCCGGCTCCACCCCGGTCGAACGCCGCGCCATCCGCGACGCCGCCTCGAACGCCGGTGCGTCGGAAGTGCACCTGATCCTCGAACCGATGGCGGCCGCGATCGGCGCCGGGATGCCGGTCACCGAACCGATCGGCTCGATGGTGGTCGATATCGGCGGCGGCACGACCGAAGTCGCCGTGCTGTCGCTGCGCGGCCTTGCCTACACCACCAGCGTCCGCGTCGGCGGCGACAAGATGGACGAGGCGATCATCAACTATGTGCGCCGCAACCATAATCTGCTGATCGGCGACGCGACGGCCGAACGCATCAAAAAGGAAATCGGCACCGCGCTGCCGCCCGCCGACGGCATCGGCCGTTCGGTCGAGATCAAGGGCCGCGACCTGGTGAACGGGGTGCCCAAGGAAATCACCATCAACCAGGCGCAGATCGGCGACGCATTGTCGGAACCGGTGGCGCAGATCATCGGCTCGGTGCGGCTCGCGCTTGAGAACACCGCCCCCGAACTCGCGGCCGACATCGTTGATCAGGGCATCGTGCTGACCGGCGGCGGCGCGCTGCTCGGCGGTCTCGACGAAGCGTTGCGGCAGGCGACCGGTCTTCCCGTCACCGTCGCCGAAGACCCGCTGTCGTGCGTGGCCCTGGGCACCGGCCGGGCGCTGGAAGAATCGGTCTATCGCGGCGTTCTGATGAGCGCCTGAGGGCTCGCCTGCAGGCATGTCACCTTCTCCGCGCACCCCGACCAGACTGCCCGTCAGCCGGCGCACCAGCTTCGCCCGCCGCGACAGCAACCTTGCGTTGCTTGGTGCGCTGCTGGCCGGTGCGGTGCTGGCGTTCGCGCTGATTCTGCTGGTGGTGCAGGTGGTGAACCCGGCGTTCGGCGCACGCCTGCGCGGCGCATCGGCCGACGCGCTGTCGCCGCTGCTGGCGGTCGCCCGCGCGCCGGTGCAGGGCGCGCAGGCGCTTGGCGGCTTCTTCGCCGATCATGTCGGCGTCGTCGAACGTAACCGCGCCTTGCAGGCGCAACTGAAAGCCGCCGAAGCGCGGGCTGCAAAATCCGATGTGCTGGCCGCCGAAGTGAAGCGGATGGAGCGGCTGATCGACTTGCGCCGCCCCGAACGGCGGCTGGTCAGCGGCGCGCTGGTGTCGGCGAACCCGGCGAACGGCGGCGAACGCACGGCGATCCTCAGTGCCGGGCTGGCGGATGGCGTGCGCCCCCGCATGCCGGTCATCGCCGCCGATGGCCTGGCTGGGCGCGTCACCGATGTCGGCAGCCGTGCAGCGCGCATGCTGCTGCTGACCGACGGCAGCAGCCGCATTCCGGTAAAGGTATTGCGTACCGGCTGGACCGGGCTGGCGATCGGCAACGGCGGCACCCTGATCGACTTCCACTTCGATATCGCATCCGGCACCGACCGGATCCGCGTCGGCGACCGGCTGGTCACCAGCGGCGACGGCGGCCTGTTCCCGCCGGGCATTCCGGTTGCCGTCATCATCGACGCCGGGCGCAGCCCGCCGCGCGCCCGCCCGCTGGCCAACCCTACCGGGCTTGGGCCGGTGATGATCGAAGCGCCGTGGATGCCGCCGCCGGCGATTCTGCCGGCGCCGCCGGCCCGCGACGAAGCCGACAAGACGCTGCCGCCTGCAACCCTGGCGCCGCCCCCCCCGGCAAAATCACAGGCGCAAACCGTTCCTGCAGCCACCCCCGCCACACCATGAGCAGAATCCACCGCGAGAACGGCCTCGACGCCGTCGGCGGCAGGCGCTTCGTCCCTGCGGCCACCATCCTTGTGGCAACGTTGTTCATGACGCTGCCGCTGCCGCTGGCCTGGGGGGTGATGCCGCAGTTCGGGCTGCTGCTGCTGATCGTCTGGGGCAGTATCCAGCCCCGGCTGGTGCCGGCCTGGGCGGCGCTGCTGCTTGGCCTTGCAACCGATGTGCTGCTGGGGCTGCCGTTCGGCGTCTGGACGCTGCTCTATCCGGCAACACTGGCAGCGGTGCGCCTCTCCGAGCCGCAGCTCGAAGGCCGCCGCACGCTTGCGATCGACTGGTGGCTGGCGGCGGTGCTGGTCTTTGTCGCGCATCTGCTGGCGTGGCAGATTCTGGCGTTCGCCGGGCGGGCACCGGCGCTGCTGCCGCTGCTGGCGCAAGCGCTCGTCACCATCCTTGCCTATCCGGTGGCGGCGATGATCGCCGCCCGTGTGCAGAACCGCCTGATCGGCGCTGGCGCCTGAACCATGGCGGCCGAAAACGACAACGGCCGCATGTTCGAACGCCGCGCCTTCCTGCTGGGCGCGGCGCAGATGGGCGTCGGCATCGGGCTGATGGGGCGGATGGCGTGGCTGTCGATCGCGCAGGCCGATCGCTACCGCCTCGCCGCCGAAGACAACCGCGTGGCGCTGCACCTGATCGCGCCGCGCCGGGGCTGGATCATCGATGCGGCGGGCGAACCCATCGCCACCAATCGCCCGGCCTACGCCGTCGAACTGATCCCCTCGCTTGCCGGGGATCTGGATGCCGCGATCGATCAGGTGTCGCGGTTCGTGCCGCTTGGCCCGGCCGACCGCGCCCGCATCCACGAGGAAGCGCGCGACCTGCCGCCATCTTCGGCCGTCACGCTGGCGGCCGACATCGGCTGGGACGCCTTTGCCGCCTTGAACCTCGAACTGGCCGAACTGAACGGGCTGCAACCCGAACGCAGCTATGTGCGCCACTATCCCGACGGAGAAGCGTTCGCCCATGTGACGGGCTATGTCGGCCGCGCCACCGCCGAACAATATGCCAAAGACCGCAACCCGCTGTATCTGGTGCCGGCGTTCCGCGTCGGCAAGGACGGTGTCGAGCGGGCCGAAGACGCCACCCTAAGGGGCCAACCGGGGGCGCGGCGCGTCGAGGTGAACGCCCGTGGCCGCATCGTGCAGGAACTGGATACCCGCCCCGACACGCCGGGCAAGAACGTGCAGCTTACCATCGACCGCGCGCTGCAGGCCTTTACTGCGGCACGCGTCGGGCAGGAAAGCTGCTCGGTCGCTGTGATCGACGTCAAGACCGGCGACATCAAGTGCCTGCTGTCGATGCCGGCCTTCGATCCGAACGTGTTTTCCAACCGGATCCCGTCCAGCCTGTGGAAAGAACTGCACGCCGACGAGCGCAAGCCGCTCCTCAACAAGACGCTGCAGGGCCTTTATGTGCCCGGCTCGACGTTCAAGCCGGTGACTGCGCTTTCAGCACTGGCGAACGGCGTGCCGCCGACCGATACCGTCTATTGCAGCGGCAGCTATCGGGTGGGCGGCAATGTCTGGCACTGCCACAAGCGTTCTGGCCACGGCACCGTCGATCTGCGTTCGGCGATCGCCAAAAGCTGCAACGTCTATTTCTATACCATGGCCCGCCGCGTCGGCGCGCAGGCCGTCGCCGACATGGCCCGCCATCTGGGCCTCGAACACAAGTTCGATCTGCCGATGCCGGTGCAGCGCGCCGGCATCATCCCCGACCCCGCATGGAAGAAAAAGCGCCACAATCGCGAATGGTCGGTGGCCGACACGCTGAACATGGCGATCGGCCAGGGCGACGTGATCGTGAACCCACTGCAACTGGCGGTGATGACCGCCCGCATCGCCACGGGGCGTCTGGTTGAACCGCGCATGCTGGCGGGCCGCCCTCCCGCACCCTTCAAGCCGCTGGAGATCCCGCCCGACTATCTGGATACGGTGCGGCAGGGCATGGACGATGTGGTGAACGGCCGCGGCGGCACCGCGCGCGCTTCGGCGCTGCGCATCCCCGGCATCCGCATGGGCGGCAAGACCGGAACCGCGCAGGTGCGGCGGATTTCAGCGGGCTTTCGCGGCGGCGCCGGGGTGCCGTGGAAGTTCCGCGACCACGCGCTGTTCATCGCCTTCGCGCCGGTCGATGATCCACGCTATGCGGTCAGCGTCGTGGTGGAACACGGGATCGGCGGATCGCGGGCGGCAGCTCCGATCGCCAAGGACGTGCTGACCTTTCTTTATGATCGCGCCGAAGCGGAAAAGCGGCTGGCAGGCGTGCTGGAGGCCCGCGCCCGCGCCCGCCGCGCCGCCGAAGAAGCCGCCGCCCGCGCCGAAGCCGAAGCGCGGGCCCGCGCCGCATCCGGAGAAGCCGCAGGCCCGCCCCCCGCAGCCGAGGACGAAGAACCATGATCGGCGGCCTGCTGAATTCCCGCTGGCCGCAAAGGCTGCGCGCGCTGCCATGGCGGATCGTCGCGGTGATGGCGTTGATCGCGGCCTTTGCCGTGGTGGTGCTGTACTCGGCAGCGGGCGGTTCCATGCAGCCATGGGCGCTGAACCACGCACTGCGGGCAACCTTGTTCCTGATGCTGGCGCTGGCGCTTTCGCAGGTGCCGCTGGCGCTGTGGATGCGGATCGCCTACCCCTTTTATGCGGCAGTGCTGGTCGCGCTGATCGGCGTCGAGGCGCTGGGCGCCGTAAGCGGCGGGTCGCAGCGGTGGCTCGATCTTGGCTTCATCCGGCTGCAACCATCGGAATTCATGAAGATCGCCCTGGTGCTGGCGCTGGCGCGTTTCTATCACTTCCTGCCGCGCGGCTATGCCGGCCGCTTCGCCGGCATCTGGCCGCCCCTGGCGATGATCGGCCTCCCGGCGGCGCTGGTAATGTTGCAGCCCGATCTGGGCACCGCGCTGATGATCGTCGGCGGCGGGCTGGTGATGATGTTTCTGGGCGGCCTGCCGCTAAGGTGGATCCTGATTCCCGGCGGGCTGGGGCTGGCGTCGCTGCCGCTGCTGTATACCCTGCTGCACGATTACCAGAAAAAGCGGGTGCTGATCTTTCTGGATCCGGAATCCGACCCGCTTGGTGCCGGTTATCACATCACCCAGTCGAAGATCGCGATCGGATCGGGCGGCATCTTCGGCAAGGGCTTTCTGCAGGGTTCGCAAAGCCATCTGCAATATCTGCCGGAACAGCAGACCGATTTCGCCTTTGCCACCATGGCCGAGGAATGGGGGCTACTGGGCGGCGTTGCGCTGCTGGCGGCCTATGGCGTGGTGCTGAACTGGAGCATCCGGGTAGCAATGGCGACGCGCACCGTATTCGGACGGCTGGTGGCGGGCGGGCTTTCGATGACGATCTTTTTCTATGTGGCGATCAATTCGATGATGGTGATGGGCATGGCGCCGGTGGTGGGTATCCCGTTCCCGATGCTAAGCTACGGCGGCAGCGCGATGCTGACGGTGATGATCGCGTTCGGCATCCTGATGGGCGTGCATCGCCAACGCACGCTGGACCGGCTTTGAACGAAATTCGGCCGGCCTGATCGCACGGGCGGCGCCACGATCACGCAACAGGGCTGGACAAGCCCGCCCACAGTTGCTAACGGCCCGCCTCCCGCACCGCAAAAGCCGGTGCGGCGACAAAAGTGTGGACGCATAGCTCAGTTGGTAGAGCAGCTGACTCTTAATCAGCGGGTCCTAGGTTCGAGCCCTAGTGCGTCCACCAATTTCTCCTTATAAAACGTATGCTTACAGCGCGACAGCAGAGACCTGCCGCGTGGCGGAATTGCGCTAGGTAGCTCTCTAGGTAGCAGGCTCCTTGAAACTGATTTCGTGAGCGAAAGCTGCAAAATGGCCGTTCCGCGGGTTGCTTTGCGGCCCAGCTCAAGCTCACTTTCCAAGGCTGGCACGAATCGGCACTCTCAAAGTCGTCAGCCCTGCGACTTCTATTTGAGTTCGGCGGTCCCATCTCAGCGGCAGAGGTGACCAAATGCCAATTCCGGATGCGATGATCATTATCTGCCCGTCCTGCTCGACGGCAAGGCGCAGCTCGATGGATGAGCTAGCCGCGAGCACGCTGCAGGCGGACAAGGTTCTGGTGTTCTGACGCCGGGTGATAGCAATCCTGCGGGGCTTACTATGGCCGCGAAGGAGCACGGCAATTCGCTCGGTGACGCCTCCAGGCGCTGGCGCTGCAGCCTCCTCGGCCAGATCACAGATCGCCGTGAAGCGGGCTGGCTTGGCGAAGGACGAATGCAGGCGCGGCCTTCATCGCGATCAAGGCGAAAAAGCCCCCGCTCCAAACGGAATACATCTCGCGGAAGCATTTTGCCCCGCGCTCATTCGATTTGCCCGGATGAGCTTCGGGTTTCGCGGGAGCAGAGATGAAGACGCTGGCATCTAATGCGACGACTAATGCTGTGCGTATACGCTGGTGCGCGCGGCCCCGAATGCAATGACGTTATACCGCTGCGCGCGAACGCCCGGCACCTCCATGCCCGGCGATCCGATAGGCATTCCCGCAACTGCAAGCCCACGAACACCTTTCGGGCGGCTCGCCAGTACGCGGCGCATGTCCGCAATTGGAACGTGTCCCTCGAAGACAATCCCGTCCACGATCGCGGTGTGGCATGACACCAAGTTTGCGGGAAGACCCACCTGCCGCTGGAACGCGGTCCGGTTCGCGTCATCGACGATTCGCACATTTCTGCCGAAGGCCTGTCGAACCCGCGCAGCCCATTGTTCGCAGCACCCACACCCGGGATCGCGATGCATCAGGATGTCGCTTGCCGCTAGCGCGGGGGCCGAAAACAACGCCAGTGCCAGAACCAGCTTTCGCATGTGTAATCTCCTCATCCGCGGGTGGCCGCTGAACCGCAACGGTGTCAACTACAGCCAAAATCCGCTTTGCCGGTAGTCACATGGCAATGCGCGGAGGGTGGCTGAGCGCCCTCCGCGCACCATTGCTTACTTGTGATCCATGCCGCTCATGTCGTGACCAGCATGCTCACCAGCCTGCTCGCCATGCTCCTTGCAGCAGGCCATCTGGCCGTGCTCGTCCTTCTTGCAGCAACAGCACGGCTTTTCTGGCGTCGGTGCAGGCTCGGCTGAAAACGCGGCAGTAGAAAGCGAGAGCGCGAGGGCGCCCAGCAGATACTTGGATTTCATGTGTATTCTCCAGATAAGAATGAAACGGATCGGGAAACCGGCTGGCGCGGGGGCGGTGTCGGTGGCTCGGGCTTCAATCCGGACAGGATTTGGGGCGCCCGGATATCCGGGCCGATCCAGTCCCATCGTACGGCATTCAGATTGGTGCCGATGGCAGGCGCAGCAAAGAGGCACGCATGACAGACCCGCGCCACGTCCGGTGCGCAATGATGATGTGAGCGGTCGCCGCTTCCCGGCATGTCGCCGCATTCAATGTTAGCGGTCTGCATCGAAGCCGCTGCCGGGGCGGCGCAAAGCGGTCCTGCGCCGAACGCCAATGCTAGCGCAACAATGAGAGCGACGACCGACTTCATAGGATCAAGTCCTGCTCCGTTGCGACCCGTCGGTCCAGCCAAAGTCATTGTGCATTGCCATCAGAATCAGAACCAGACCCTGACGCCAGCGACAAAACTGACCGCAGCCGGATCTTCTCCTGCGAGCCGTGCCAAACGCGCGGTGTCACCCGCCTTCCGGCTCCATTCCACGCCAACATAGGGCGCGAGCTCGCGTCGGATCTCATAGCGCAAGCGCGCACCCAGTTCGAAGTCGGTGAGTCCTGATCCGACCCCGATCACGGGCATGTCCTGAGCGGAGAAATTAAGTTCCGTTCGAAGCTGGAAGATCAGGCGCTGGGTGATCCGCTCATCGTAGCTTCCCTCAAGGCGAGCCCGGATGTCACCCTTGTCGGAGAGGAACATCTGCCCCGTCAAATGGAACCAGTAAGGCGCGATCCCCTCTACCCCGAGCACGGCATAAGTCCGCGAGGGATTGGGCACGATATCGTGCCGCAAGCCGACATGGGCATTCCAGAACGGCGAGATGGCACGTGAATAGAGTGCCTGGATTTCCAGATCCTCGATCGGCTCGCCGAATGCGCCCTCGCCCTCTGTTTTGATCAGGAGGCGATCGACGTCACCGCCGAACCAGGCCTCGCCTGCCCAACGATAACCGTCCCTGCCCTTGCGCGCCTGGAATTCGGCGAGATCGAAGAGCACCATCGACCCGCTGAAGGCTCCATTCTCTCGCCGTAGGGCTTCGCGTGCGCGCGCCATCTCAGCGGGATCGAACACGGTATCCGCGGCATGGTCGCCTGGCGGCGCAGGGGCGGGAGCAGTTCCGATAGCCGGATCACCCTCGGACATGCCCGCCATGGCATTCATATCATGGCCGGAGTGATCGATGGCTTCAGGCCGTGGCGGACCGGCTGGCTTAGGCTCGGCAGCGTGTCCGGCATGGGGATCGACTGCGACAGGCGCGGGAACTGCAGCTTCGGGCTGACTTTGGCCGGAATGGTCCATTGCAGCCGGCTGTGCCTCGGCTCGAGCAACTGCGCCGGGCGCATCCTCCATTTCCATGCCTGGCATGGTGGCTTGAGCCCCCGCAAAGCCGGGCGTTGCCAGCAAGACAGCAGCGCTGATGAGAAGGGTCGCCTTCATGCCGCGTCCTCCTCATGGCGCACGGTCACGACCCGGAACATCCCCGACATCATGTGCAGCAGCATGTGACAGTGAAATGCCCAGTCGCCGAGTTCATCGGCCGTCAGGTCGAACGAAACCTTGCCACCGGGCAAGACATTGACCGTGTGCTTCAGCGGATGATGACCCGGATTACCTGTGACCAGTTCGAAGAAATGACCGTGCAGGTGAATCGGATGGGGCATCATGGTGTCATTGATGAGATTGACGCGCACCCGCTCCATGTGGCGGAACGCGATCGGCTCGGTGTTCTCGCTGAACTTTACGCCATCGAAGGACCACATGTAGCGCTCCATGTTGGCGGTCAGATGGATATCGATCTCTCGCGACGGCGTGCGCTTGTCTGCATTGGGGGTCAGCGCTTTGAGGTCACGATAAGCCAGCACCCGGTGATCGACCTTCTCGAGGCCGGTCGGACGTTCGCCCGTGCGGTCCATGGGCATTGGCGAAAGCGTCGCAACGCCTGGTCCCATTTTGACCTGCGGCGCGACCGCGGGATCGCGCATCTTCATCGAGCCGTGATCCATCCCGGGCATGGCGTGGCCCATGGCTGCGTGATCAGTTGCACTCGCATCGGCACCGGGTGCCGCCATATCGCCCATGCCCATGTCTTGCATGGACAGCAGCGGGCGTTCGCGGATCGCCGGGATCGGCGCGACCATGCCGAGGCGCGGGGCGAGCGTGGCGCGCACCTGACCGGAGCGGTCGATGGCTTCGGCGATGAAGCCATAGGCCTCGTCGGCTCTGGGCACGACGATCACGTCATAGGTCTCGGCGATGCCGATCTGGAACTCGTCGGTCTCGACTGGCTGCACGTTCTGCCCGTCGGCGGCAACCACGGTCATCGCAAGGCCCGGAATCCGGACATTGAAGTTGGTCATGGCGGCAGCATTGATGATGCGCAGGCGCACACGCTCTCCGGGTGCGAACAGTCCAGTCCAGTTCGCGGCGCTGTCATGCCCGTTGACCATGAAATGATAAGTGGCGCCGGTGACATCGGAAATGTCGGTCGGGTCCATCCGCATCCCGGCCCACATGCGCCGTTCGGAGGCCGACTGGTCCTTTCCCGCAAGTAGTCCCGAGAGGGTCTGCTTTTGCATGTTGAAGTAGCCGGGCTGCGCCTTCAGCTTCCGCAGCTGCGTGTGTGGGTGCATGAAGCTCCAGTCGGCGAGCATGATCACGTGTTCGCGGTCATAGGTAATTGGATCGGGTGCTGCGGGATCGATCACAATCGCGCCATACATGCCCATCGCCTCCTGCATGCCCGAGTGGCTGTGATACCAGTAGGTCCCGGACTGCCGGACGGGGAATTCATAGACGAAAGTCTGGCCGGCCTTGATCCCGGGAAAGCTCACCCCCGGCACGCCGTCCATCTGGAAGGGCACGAGCAGCCCGTGCCAATGGATCGAGGTTTCTTCCTTCAGCGTGTTGTTCACTGCGAGGCGAACCTTCTGACCCTCTTTTAACCGGATAACCGGGCCAGGTGTCGCACCGTTGATGCCGATGGCATGCCCGTCACGCCCGCCGACACGGAGCGAGGCATGACCGATGGATAGTGCGATTTGCTCCCCGGACACCGCGGCCATCGGGACTCCAAGACCAGAGGTTCCGCTGCGCGCCCAGGCTGGGAGCACTGCCGAAAGCGCGAGGCCCCCGCCCCCCAGGGCAGCCGAACGAATGAGGGTACGGCGATTAAGCGCAAAAGAATGCATGAATGGTGTCCGGTACGATTGACGGCTTCATAGTTCTCTACGCAGCCGCTTTCCTTACCCCTCAGATCTGGTCGCCAAGCATCGCTTTTAATTTTCCCCTCGCCCGGTAGAGCCGGGTCTCAACCGTTTTTTCGCTGACACCCAGCACCTCTGCGGCTTCAGCCTGGCCGAACCCATCGATCGTGCGGAGGACCAAGGCATCGCGCAGACGGGATGGCAAGCGCGATATGGCCGCGGTCACGCGCGCCAGCTCGGCCCTGTCCACCGCTTGTACGTCGGCGGAAATGGCATCGTCCGAAACATCGAAAGCCATCTCGAGCGGCATTGCGCGCGTGAAGAAGGCACGCACCTTTCTCCTTCTTGCCCAGTCCCGGCACTTGTTGAGCGCGATGTGCTTAAGCCAGGCCAGGAACGGTCGCTCATGATCGTAGCGTCCAAGCGCCGAGAACGCGGCGATGAAGGTCTCCTGGGTAATGTCGAGTGCCTCGTGCGGATCGCCGACGGATGCCCGTACCAGACGAAATACAGATTCACGGTGGCGCGCCAGCAGTTCGCGATAGGCGTCTTGCCGACCAGCGAGCGCCAGTGCGGCCAATTCGCCGTCGCTCCCCTCTGACAGCGAAAGGCTCACCGTACTTCTGGGGTCAGGGCTCTGGTCACAGTCCTGTCGAATTTGACCGCCTGATCAGGCCTCAGGACGGCGCGCATGGCAAAGAGATGCTCAAGCGTCTCCTTCTGCATCTCACCCATCACCTTGTGAGTATGATCGATCGCGGCCGTGACTTCCGGACCATAGCCATGTTCCACTTCCATCGCTTCGGCCAGATGGGCATTGGCCGCCCGCATCTCGAGCTCAAGCGCCTTGCGGCGGGTGGCAAAACGCTGCTCGATTGCTTCGATCTTTGCATCCTGTGCGGCATCGAGTTCGAGCTCGCTGTGCAGCAGCGCATGGAGTTCGGTCTCGCTCTGCCTTTCCGGTGCGAACAGGACGCGGCCAGCATAAGTTCCGCCCAGCGCCGCCGCGAATGCGACAAACGCGATCAGGATCAGCCGCCTGGTCCAATTCACGGGTGGACATCCAGCAAGGTCGAAGGTGCGAGGGGATTGTCGGGCGCAAAGGGTGAGATTGGCTGAGCTGTGGCGGGTTCGCCGCCCGCCAGTCCACCACCCGCTACGCCGACCACCAGCGCCAGGGCTGCGGCAAAACCCATCAGCCGCGACCCGGCCGCAGCCTCACGGCGGCTCGCAGCCAGTCCGGCAAGCACTGCGTCGTCGATAGTCGCCAGCTCCGAAGGGGCCGGAAGTGTGGCCAGGCAGCGGAGCGCCTGATCAAGGTCGGACATGGTGGGTCTCCCGAGGTCTTGTGATCCTATACGCAGCCATATCCCCGATCCCTCAGAAAAATTGAACCAGGCCAATTTGAGGGATGCTGTTCCGGGCCGCGTATTTCAACCTGATAGCCGTTTCCAAGGAGATTCCTGATGCGTTTGACCAGCCTTGCCCTCGCCGCCGCCGCTCTGGGTTTCATCGTCCCGCAGGTTGCCAGCGCGCATACGCAGCTTGTGTCCTCGACCCCGACCGCCAATGCAACGTTCGGAGCACCTACGAAGATCGAACTGCGCTTCAATGAGGCTGTGATCGGCGCAACGGCACGGGCCGAGATCACAATGACGGGAATGCCGGGTATGGCAAACCATGCGCCGATGCCGATCACGGGTTTCACTGCCCGGCTTGGCAATGACCGGAAATCGATGACTTTGCTGCTCCGTCGGCCGCTCGCCGCCGGCACTTACCGCGTGA
>NZ_DBNHFX010000038.1:0-1903 GCF_057137845.1 Sandaracinobacteroides sp.
CATTGCCGACTTCGGCGCTGGCGCCGACATAGAGCGGCAGGCTGATGATCGGTGCGTCCTCGGTAATGCGGCGGTAAAAGACGGCGCGGGCCAGCAGCTTTTGCCGGCCGACCAGCCGGTTGCTTTCAAGGCCCGACAGGTTGAGGAAGCCGCCCAGCCGGAAATCGCCGAGGCTGCGCCCGTCGCCGGAACTGGTGATGCCGAATTCGCCCGAAAGCAGCAACGTATTGCGGCCGCTGGTGAGCGGCTTCCAGAAACGCCCGGTGACGACGACATAATCCAGATCGCCGCCCAGCCAGCGCACATGATCAGTGAAGCGGAGCGACAGGAAGCTGCCGGTCGTCGGGAAGTTCCGCTGGTCGAGCGTGTCGACCGTGAGGCCGACATGCCATTCGCTGTCGGTCAGGTGCGCGTCGGGACCGAGCGGCCCGCCGATCAGCGTGTCGAGGCGGACGCGCGCAATCGACGTGCCGAAGCGCAGTTCGGCGCGGTTTCCGAACAATATCCCGCCATCGAGCGTTGTGCCGATGCGGGCATCGCGGACTTCGGCGATTGCATGGTCGCCATCATAGAGCAGCGTATCCGTCCGCGACCAGTAGGGGGTGATTTCGGCGAACAGGCGCCCGCCTTCGCCGGGGCTCTGGCCGCGACGGCCCCATTCGGCATAGAGACCGGTTGCAAACAGCAGGTTGGTGCCGACGCGGATGTCGGTGCGCCATTCCGCGCCGGTGTCGAGGAAGTTCCGGTCGGTGTAGGCCAGCCCAACGACGAGGGCGTTGTGGCGGTTGAAATCGGTTTCGATGCCAAGCCCGACTTGCAGCCAGTTGGCGGCCGAGGGGTCGCCGACAGTGGTGACGGTCAGGCCTTCGCCGCCGGGCAGCGGCGCGGGGTCGATGCCGTAGCGGACGGCGCGGAATCCGCCCAGCGCGTAGATTTCCTGCAGGTCTTCCGTCATGCGGCGTGCATCGAGCGGGCGGCCCGGCCGCTGGCGGACGAAGGATTCGATGGTGCGGGTGGGGGTTTCCGAACGGTTGTCGAACTTTACATAGGTCACCTGCGGGGCGTTGCGCGGCGCGCGGGCGGCGCGCGCTTCGAGATAGGCCTGCCATTCGGCGGGCGGCAGGGCATAGGCCTTCAGGCCGTCGAGCGCGGCAATGGCGGCTGCACGGCCGGCTGCGATTGCGGCCTCAGCGTGGTCGAAGCTGGTGGTGGCGATGCCATCGAGCTGCGGGCGGACCAGCACGTCGGCCGGTGTAAGGGTGGCGATCTGGCGGTCGATGTTTTCCCGCCCCAGCAGCAGTTGCAACTGGCCGATGACCGATACGAAGCTGGAGATCTGGTCGCGCCGGTGCAGCGGTGTGCTGACGTCGACGACGATCAGGCGCGTGGCCCCCATCGAGCGGGCGACATCTACGGGGACATTGTCGACGATGAAGCCGTCGACCAGCAGCTTGCCGTCGCGTTCTACCGGCGGGAGGCCGCCCGGCACCGCCATCGAGGCGAAAACGGCGGTTGCGATGTCGCCGCTGCCCATCACCACTGCCTGACCGGTTTCGAGATCGCCGGCGACGGCGCGGAACGGAATGGCGAGATGGTCGAAGTTGCGTTCGCTGCGTGCGGGCGCCAGATATTCGGCAAGCGTCAGGAACAGGTCCTGGCCGCGCAATACGCCCTTGGGCAGCACCAGCCCCCGATCGTCGAAGCTGATGCGATAGTCGATCAGCACGTCGCGTTCGTCGCGTTTGCGGCGGAAGCTCAGACGGTCGCGCGGGACGTCGTCGTTGAAGATCGTCGTCCAGGGAATTTCTTCGGTGATGCGGGTGAGTTCGGCGGGGCTTTTGCCCTGCGCATAGAGGCTGCCGACGACCGCCCCCATGCTGGTGCCGGCGACCACATCGACCGG
>NZ_DBNHFX010000039.1:0-23261 GCF_057137845.1 Sandaracinobacteroides sp.
GCAGGCGCCTGCGGTTGCGCGCCCTTCACCGACTCGATGCCGGTTGCAACCACGCTCACGCGCATCTTGCCGTTCAGGCTGTCGCTGAAGGCCGAGCCGACGATGATGTTGGCGTCCGGATCCACCATTTCGCGGATGTGGCCGGCGGCTTCCTCGACTTCCATCAGGCCCAGATCGTCGCCGCCGGTGATGTTGATGATGACAGCCTTGGCGCCGCGCAGCGACACTTCATCCAGCAGCGGGTTGGAAATCGCCTTTTCCGCCGCTTCGATGGCGCGGCGGTCGCCCTCGGCCTCGCCGGTGCCCATCATCGCCTTGCCCATCTCGCTCATGACGGTGCGGACATCGGCAAAGTCGAGGTTGATGAGACCCGGCAGCATCATCAGGTCGGTGATGCCGCGAACGCCCTGGTTCAGCACCTGGTCGGCCATGGCGAATGCCTGCTTGAACGTGGTCTGCTGGTTGGCGATCAGAAACAGGTTCTGGTTCGGGATCACGATCAGCGTATCGACGTGGCGTTGCAGTTCGGCGATACCTTCCTCGGCGGCGCGCATCCGCTTGGCGCCTTCAAAGGCGAACGGCTTGGTGACGACGCCCACCGTCAGCACACCGCGTTCGCGTGCCGCACGCGCAACCACCGGGGCCGCACCGGTGCCGGTTCCGCCACCCATGCCGGCGGTGATGAAGCACATGTGCACGCCATCCAGAAGCTGGTCGATGTCGTTCAGCGCCTCTTCGGCGGCGGCGGCACCGATCTCGGGGCGGGCACCGGCGCCAAGGCCCTGCGTGATCTTCAGGCCAAGCTGGATCCGTGTCTGCGCGGGCGACGCCAGCAATGCCTGCGCGTCGGTGTTGGCAACGGCGAAATCGACGCCTTCAAGGCCATCGTTGATCATGTTGGCGACGGCGTTGCCTCCAGCGCCACCAACGCCGATGACGCTGATGCGGGGTTTCAGTTCCACAAGGTTGGGTTGCACGAAGTCAAAGGTCATGGGTCGACTCCCTCATCAGATCTGGCGTTTCAATTGATCGAACAGGCGGGCAAAAGCAGAGCGCGGTTGCGCTGCTGTCGGGTCTTTGCGGTTTGTGCGCAAGGGCATGCGCGAAAGATCGAGGCGCGGCCTACTGGCATGCAGCACCAGCCCGGCAAGCGTTGCATAGGCAGCAGTGGACTGGGCTTCGGGCAGGCCGGCAAGCCCGCGCGGACGGCCGATCCGCACATTGCGCGACAAGGCCCCTTGCGCGAAATCGGCGATGCCGCGCAGTTCCGCGCCGCCGCCCGTCAGCACCACCTGCCGCCCGGCGGCGCCGGTGAAGCCCATGTCCTTCAGCGCCGATTCCACTTCGGCGAAAATGCGGTCGAGGCGGGCGCGGATGACCGCGATCAGCTCGGCGCGCGGAATGCGGCGGCTTTCCTGCCCGTCGTCGCTGTCCAGCGGCGGCACTTCCACCATGTCGTGATTGTCGCGCGGGGCCGATGTCGCGGCGCCCGAAAGCGTCTTCAGCCGCTCGGCTGCCGAGCGCCGGGTGGCAAAGCTGGTGGCGATGTCGGCGGTGATGTCGCCGGCCCCCATCGGGATCGACGCAAGCCCCGCCAGCATTCCGCCGCCGTGCACGGCAACCGTCGTGACGCCGGCGCCGATCTCGACGACGGCAACGCCCAGTTCGCGCTCCTCCTCTCCCAGCACGCTGAGCGAGGCTGCAACCCCCGAGGCGACGATCGATTCGACGTTCAGATGCGCGTTGCGCACCGCCAGATCGAGGTTGCGGCAGGGCGGCGTGGCAGCCGTCAGGACGTGAATGTCGACCGCCAGCCGGTTGGCGTGGAAGCCGCGCGGATTGGTGACGCCGTCCAGCCCGTCGACGCTATAGAGCGTCGGTTCCGCATGCAGCGTCGAGCGCTCGGCGCGGCTGATCGTTTCGTCGATCCGGGCGCGCCCGGCCGACAGCAGCGCGTTCATGTCCTCTTCCGAAATACGGTGCCCGGCGATATCGATCTCGACCGTCGTCACATCGCTGGCAAGGCCGCCGGCCGACAGGTTGACGATCACGCTTTCGATTTCCACGCCGGCGGCCTTCTCGGCCTGCGCCATCGCAGCGCGGATTGCGCTTTCCGCCTTCGCCATGTCGGCAATCAAGCCGCGCTTCAGCCCGTTCGAAGCCCGCAGCCCGGCGCCGATCACGCGCGGCACGCCTTCGCCGTCGGCCATGGCAACCAGCGCCGCCACCTTCGACGAGCCGACATCGAGCGCCGCGATCACCCGTTCGGCACGCGGCTTCAGCAGTTGCGCGGGATTAAGGGCAGCGACCGCCATCAGATCCGCACCCCCGTCGCGCGCGGCGCCGCCAGTGCGACGTTTGCCGGTTGTTGCCCGATCACGGGCGGCGCTGGCTGCAACGCCGGCGCCTGCGGCACGACTGCAACCGGCGGGCGCGGTTCAGGTGGGCGCGATTCAGGGCGCGGCCGCGCCACCGCACCGGGTTCGCCGCCTACGCGCACCACCATCTTGTCGGGAATACGCATGTCGATGCGGACGAAGCCGCGCCCCAGCAGCGGCGTCGTGCGGTTGATTTCGGCAAAGCGCGCAAGTGCCGCCCGCGCAGCCGGGCCTTCCGGCAGCGACAGCGTCTCGCCGCTCTTCAGCCGGACGTCCCAGCGGCGGCCGCCGATCCACTGCGCGGACTCCATCTGGCCGGCGATCTTCGGCTCGGCTGCCATCAGGTGCAAAAGGCCCGCCGCTTCATGGCGCGCGCCTGCGCCCACCACCAGCGGCAGCCCGGAAAATGGCACCAGATCATCGACCGGCAGCACCGCCCCCTCGGCGTCGATCAGTTTCATGTGGCCGTGCTGCTGCCACAGCGCCGCCGGCCGGCGTTCCGTCACCCTGACGTCCAGCCGGTCGGGCCAGCGGCGCTGGATGCTGACATCCTTCACCCACGGCAGTTCCTGCAAACGCGCGCGCGTGTCGCCCAGATCGATCAGCCACATGGAATCGCTGCCGCCGTGCAGCACTTCCCGATAGATCGACAGCCGGGGCTGATGCGTCGCGCCGCTGATATCTACCTGCCGGACGGAAAACCCGGCAGCCGAACCGGTGGTCGCAGCCGCCATCATCGCCTTTTCCGGCACGCGCGCCGCAATCGCCCAGGTAACCGCACCACCGATCACCAGCACCGTCAGCACCGAACCGATCAGCCGCCACGCCGTGCGCGGCGCAACCGGCACCGCGACCGGCTTCGCCGCAGGGCGCTGCTTTCCGGGCCGGCCGCTCATGATGCGGCCCTTTCGATCAGCCGCCCGACCAGTATTTCATAGCCGATGCCGCGCGCCCGCGCCTGTTCAGGAACGAGGCTGAGCGGCGTCATCCCCGGCTGCGTATTCACTTCCAGCAGATAGAGGCCATCCGCCCCTTGCGCCGGATCATAGCGAAAATCCGCGCGTGACACGCCACGACAGCCCAGCACCCGATGGGCAAGCTCGGCCTGTGCAAGCGCCATTTGCGTTACCTCGGCCGGGATTTCGGCGGGGCAGACATGCACGGTTTTGCCCTCGGTGTATTTCGCCTCATAGTCGTAAAAGCCGGAATTGGGCTTCAGTTCGGTGACGGCCAGCGCTTCTGGCACCGCCGTCGCTGCATCCTCAAGCACGGCAACCGTCAGTTCCAGCCCGGCGACGAACGGTTCGGCCAGCAGTTCGGCAAAATCCGCCCAGGGACCGGGCGCATCCCGCCGGATCGGCTGGCCGTGGCCCGACTGGGCGGTGATGATCGCCACCCCGACCGACGACCCCTCGTTCACCGGCTTCAGCACATAGGGGCGCGGCAGCGGATCAGCTTCGAACAGGCTGGTACTTTGCACCACCTGCCCCTCGGGCATGCGTACGCCGGCGGGCACCAGCAGCTTTTTCGTCAGTTGCTTGTCGATCGCCACTGCAGAAGCTGCAACGCCCGAATGCGTATAGCGAAGGCCCAGCAGGTCCATCAGGCCCTGCACCGTGCCGTCTTCGCCCGGCGTTCCGTGCAGGGCATTGAACACCACGTCGGGTGCCGTCGCCAGCAGCCGGTCGGCCAAAGTCGCGCCGTCGACCGGGCTTTTGCCCATGTCCAGTTCGGTCACGGCATGGCCCAGTGCGCGCGCGGCGGCGGCAATGCCTGCGCCGGAAACCAGGCTCACCTCGCGCTCGGCAGACCAGCCGCCCATCAGCACCGTCACCCGCATGACGGCACCCCCACGCGGCGGATTTCCCACTCCAGCCCGACGCCGGTATGCGCCAGCACGCGGCGGCGCACTTCCTCGCCCAGCGCCTCGATGTCGGCGGCGGTGGCGTCGCCGGTGTTCAGCAGAAAGTTCGCGTGCTTTTCGCTTACCTGCGCGCCGCCGACGCGAAGGCCCCGACAGCCGGATTCATCGACCAGCTTCCACGCCTTGTTGCCGGGCGGGTTCTTGAACGTCGATCCGCCGGTCCGCGTCCGCAGTGGCTGCGTCGCCTCGCGCGCGGCGGCGATGCGGTCCATCTCTGCCTGGATTTCAGCACGATCGCCGGGCTGTCCGCGAAAGGTCGCGGCAACGACGATGGTGTCGTCGGCAAGCGCGCTGTGCCGGTAGCTGTAGGCCAGTTCCGACGCTGCAAGCGTCTGCTGCCTGCCCGACCGCAAGACCACCTCGCACGAAACAAGGACATCCGCGACTTCGCGGCCATAGGCGCCGCCGTTCATGCGCACAAAGCCACCGACGGTGCCGGGAATGCCGCGCAGAAATTCAAGGCCGGCAACAGCCGCATCACGCGCCGCCGACGAAACCGCAATGCCCGAAGCCCCGCCGCCGCAATACAGCGCGCCATCGCCCAGCGCCCTGATGGCCGCAAACGGCTTGCCCAGCCGCACCACCACGCCCGGCACGCCGCCATCGCGCACGATCAGGTTCGATCCAAGCCCCAGCGCCATCACCGGCACATCGGCATCGAGCGCGCCAAGGAACGCCGCCAGATCGTCGGCGTCGCGCGGCTCGAACAGCCATTGCGCCGGACCGCCCGCCTTGAACCAGACAAGCGGCGCCAGCGGCGCGTCGGCAATCAGCCGCCCGTGCACGCGGGGAAGGTTGCGGGTGGCGGCAGCGGCGGCCATCATCCGACGCCCGCCGCCGACAGGCGCGGCGCAAGGGCCGCCGCCCATTTGGTGATGTCGCCCGCGCCAAGGCAGATCACCATGTCGCCGCTGCCCAGCAGCGGCGCAATGGTCGGGGCAAGCTCTGCCTCGCCGGAAATCGTCAGCACCTGCCTGTGCCCGGACCGCCGCAGCGCGTCGGCCAGCGTCTCGTGGGAAACGCCCTCGATCGGCGGCTCGCCTGCGGCATAGACCGGGGCCAGCACCACCGTATCGGCATCGTTGAAGGCGCTGCGCCATTCCTCGAACAGGTCGCGCAGGCGGGTATAGCGATGCGGCTGCACCACGGCGATCACCTTCGCCCGCGCGCCTTCGCGGGCCGCCGCCAGCACCGCACGCACCTCGACCGGATGGTGGCCGTAATCGTCGATGATGGTGACGGGATCGCCGCCCGCGATCGCCACTTCACCGGCCTTGGTGAATCGCCGCTTGACGCCGCCAAACCGGGCGAACCCGTCGCGGATCTGCTGTTCGCCGATGCCCAACTGGTCTGCCACCGCAACGGCCGCCAGCGCGTTCAGCACATTATGGCGGCCCGGCATCGGCAGAACCAGGCCTTCATACCGCCGTTCGTCGGTACCGAAGGTGCGCAGCGTCACATCGAAGCGATTGCCGCCCGGAACCGGTTCCACCCGGTCGCCGCGCACATCCGCCTGCCCGGCAAAACCGTAGGTGATGATGCGCCGGTCCGAGACGGAGGGGATCATCGCCTGCACTTCCGGATGGTCGAGGCACAGCACCGCCGCGCCATAGAAGGGCACCTTCTGGATGAAGCTGCGGAACGCCGACTTCGCGACTTCGAAATCGCCATAATGATCGAGATGTTCCGGATCGATGTTGGTGACGACGGCCAGCGTCGGCGGCAGCCGCAGAAAGCTGCCGTCGGATTCGTCGGCTTCCACCACCATCCACTCGCCGTCGCCAAGCCGGGCGTTCGATCCATAGCTGTTGATGATGCCGCCGTTGATGACGGTCGGGTCCAGCCCGCCGCCGTCCAGCAGCGCGGCAACCATCGACGTCGTCGTCGTCTTGCCGTGGGTTCCCGCAACGCAGACCGTCGACTTCAGGCGCATCAGTTCGGCCAGCATTTCCGCACGGCGCACGACCGGGATGCGCCGTTCCAGCGCCAGATCGACTTCCGGATTGCCCCGGCGAATGGCGGTCGACACCACGACGACTGCGGCATCGCCCAGATTTTCCGCGCGATGGCCGATGTGCACCGCGATACCCCGGTCGCGCAGGCCCTGCACGACATAGCCTTCCGCAATGTCCGAACCCTGCACCGTGAACCCAAGATTCGCCATCACTTCGGCAATGCCCGACATGCCGATGCCGCCAATGCCGACGAAGTGGATCGGTCCGACTTTATTGTTGAAGGCGGCCCCGCCGCCGGGATTGTTGAAGGCGGCCCCGCCGCCGGGACTGTTGAAGCTGCTCATGCCGACGCCACCTCCCGCTCGACGAGGTCGGCAAGGCGCGCTGCGGCATCGGGCACGCCAAGCGCACGGGCGGCAGCGGCGGCCGCCGCAAGGGCTTCGGGCGATTCAAGGAATCCGGCGATCAGCCCGGCCACAGCTGCGGCTGAAGCCTGCGCTTCCTGCAACAGGAAACCGGCGCCGACCGCCACGAATGCGGCTGCATTTTCCGTCTGGTGATCGTCGGTTGCGGCGGCGAACGGGATCAGGATCGCCGGCCGGCCGGCGGCCGTCAGTTCGGCCATGGTCGATGCGCCGGCACGCGCCACCACCAGATGCGCATCCGCCAGATACTTCGGAAAATCCACCAGATAGGGCAGGCACTCGGCGTCCACTCCGGCTGCCTTGTAGGCAAGCGCTGCTGCCGACAGATCTTCGGCCCGCGCCTGATGCACGACCTTCAGCCGCTTGCGCTGCGGTTCCGGCAGCTTGGCCAGTGCCTCGGGCAACAGGGCCGACAGGATTCTTGCTCCCTGGCTGCCGCCCGTCACCAGCAGGCGGAACGGCTCCGTGCCAGCGGGCGCAGCAAAGCCAGCCTCTCGTGCGGCAAGGATTTCCGCCCGCACCGGATTGCCTGTAAGCCTTGCCTTGCCTTCGCCGACGGCCGACAGCCCGGCGGTGCGCTGATACGACAGGGCGACCGCCGAAACCCGCCCCTGCAACCGCCGGTTCACCCGGCCCAGCACGGCATTCTGTTCGTGCAGCACGCTGGGCAGGCCCAACGAAACACCGGCCAGAATACCGGGAAGCGAGGGATAGCCGCCAAAGCCGACCACCGCCGACGCACCGGCCTCGCGTGCGATCCGGCGCCCGGCAGCCCGGCCCCGGCCGATCGCGAACGCCGCACGCGCCCAGCCAACCGGATTCATCCCGCTGGCGGTTGCGCTTTCCAGCACATGCCGGGGTGTTTTCTCGAACAGGCCCGGAAACCTGAGCCCGCGCTCGTCGGTCAGCAGCGTCACCTTGTGGCCGCGCCGTTGCAGCTCGTCGGCAAGGGCATGGGCCGGCACCATGTGCCCGCCGGTTCCGCCCGCTGCGATGAGGACGGACAGCGTCATGCCGGCAGCGCCCCCGGTTGCAGATAGGGGCTGGCCTTCAGGTAGCGGTTGCGGCGCGTCACCGACAGCAGCAGCCCCATGGCGATCGCAGTCGCAAGCAGGCTCGACCCGCCGTGGCTGACCAGCGGCAGGGTCATTCCCTTGGATGGTGCCAATGCCAGATTCACACTCATGTTGATGAGCGCCTGACCCCCGAATTGCGCAACGAGCCCCGTCGCCGCAATCAGCGTGAAGGGATCGTCTTCATCCAGCATTTGTAGCAGAACACGCAGCACGATCGCAAGATATAGTAATGCCAATGCGAAGCAGGCGATGGCGCCGAATTCCTCGCCGATGACGGAAAAAATATAGTCGGTCTGCGCTTCCGGCAGGCGGAATTTCGCCACCCCCTCGCCCGGTCCGGTGCCATAGAGGCCACCCGAACGAAAGCAGTCCAGCGCCCGGTCCACCTGATAGGTGTCGCCCTCGCCGTGCAGATAGCCGTCGATCCGGTTACGGATATGCGGTTCGAACTGATAGGCCAGCACCAGCCCGCCGATCCCTGCAAGGATCGCCGCCGCCAGCCACAACAGCGGCAGGCCGGCCAGCACCGCCTGCACCAGCCACACCGCGATCACCAGCGCCGACTGGCCGAAATCAGGTTGCAGCACCAGCAGCCCGACGATCAATGCCAGCGGCACCAGCCCCACCTGGATCACCGGCAGCGACCGGTCCTCGAAGCGCATGGCGAACAGCCAGGCCGTGCTCACCACGAAGAACGGCTTCAGAAACTCGATCGGCTGCAACTGGAAGCCGGGCAACTGGATCCAGCGATGGGCGCCGTTGGTTTCGACGCCAATCGCCGGCACCAGGCACAGCAGCAGGAAAAACAGCGCACAGCCGCCAAGGGCGAACCGGCGCGCGCCGTCCTTGGTCAGCATGGACACGCCAACCATCAGCGGCAGACCGGCCGCCACCCACAGCAACTGCCGCTGCAGAAAGAACAGCGGCGCAATCTTCGTATTGCCATCCGACAACCGCAGCGCAGCCGCCGGAGATGCGGCCGCAACCGCGATCAACCCGGCGCCGATCAAGACCAGCAGCAACCCCAGCAGCGGGCGGTCGATGGTCCAGAACCAGCGCGCAAGGAAGTTGCGGTCAGCCCGGCCAAAGGAAAGGGTGAGCGGTCCAAGCTTCATGGTCTCAGCCTTTCCACTTCGGCAAGAAATGCGTCGCCGCGCGCTTCAAAGTCGCGGAACTGATCAAACGAGGCACAGGCCGGCGAAAGCAGCACCGTTTCCCCGGTGCGGGCATTCGCCGCCGCCGCCGCAACCGCCGCCGCAAGCGTGCCCGCATGCACGACCGGCACATGCGGGTTCAGGATTTCCTGAAACAGCGGCCCGGCTTCGCCGATCACATAGGCGGTGCGCACGTTCGCCAGATACGGCAGACAGGCGTCCAGCTCGGCGGTTTTCGCCTGCCCGCCAAGGATCCAGTGGATCGCCGGAAAGGCCTGCAATGCGGGTGCAACGCTGGTCGGGTTGGTTGCCTTGCTGTCGTTCACATAGCGCACGCCGTTCACATTGCCGACCACCTGCATCCGGTGCGCAAGGCCCGGAAAGCTGCGCAGCCCCTGTTCGATCGCGGCATCCGTCAGCCCCAGCAGCCGCACCGCGGCTGCCGCACAGGCAACGTTCTGCGCATTGTGCGGACCGCCAAGCGCCGGCCAGCGCTGCTGATCCTGCGCCGCGATGTCGGCAGCGGAAACCGCGATCAGGCGCACACCATCCGGCAGCGCTGCGGCTGCCGCGCGCGTATAGCCATCGTCGCAGGCGATCACCGCCGCCGCGCCTGCGTGCTGCATCGCGAACAGCCGCGCCTTCGACGCCGCATAGCCTTCGATGCCGCCATAACGGTCCAGATGGTCTGGCGTCAGGTTGGTGTAAATCGCGACATCGGCCGCCAGCGTCGTGCAGAGGTCGATCTGATAGCTGGAAAGCTCCAGCACATAGACGCCGCCCGCGCACAGCGGTTGCTGGTCGAGGATCGGCAGGCCGATATTGCCGCCAAGCCGCGCCTCCTGCCCGGCCGACGCCAGCAGATGCTGGACAAGCGCCGTCGTCGTTGATTTGCCGTTGGTGCCCGTCACCGTCACCAGCTTGTGGGACGGGATTGCCGGGCGCGCGATCTGGAACAGTTCGATGTCGCCCAGAATGGGAACCCCCGCCGCCCGCGCGCGCATCGCCAGCGGGTGCCGGTTCAGCGGAACGCCCGGCGAAACGATCAGGCCATCCAGCCCGGCAAGTTCGGCATCGGCAAGATCCGCCAGCATGACGCCCGGCATCACCGCGCGGGCCACCTCGCGCTGCGGCGCGGCTTCGTCCCACGCGATGGCGCCCGCGCCTGACCGTTCGAGGAAGCGCAGCACCGAAAGCCCGGTGCGCGCGAGGCCATAGACCGCAAACCGCTTGCCCGAGAGAGAGGGGGCCGCCAGCATCAGCGCAGCTTCAGCGTCGAGAGGCCGGAGAGCGCCAGCACGATCGAGATGATCCAGAAGCGGATCACCACGGTCGATTCCGGCCAGCCCAACTGTTCGAAATGGTGGTGGATGGGCGCCATCTTGAACACGCGCTTGCCGGTCAGCTTGAAGCTCGCCACCTGCACGATGACGGAAACCGCCTCCAGCACGAACAGCCCGCCGACCACCACCAGCACCAGCTCGTGGTGGGTGATGACCGCGATGGTGCCGATCGCGCCGCCCAGCGCCAGACTGCCGGTGTCGCCCATGAACACCGCAGCAGGCGGGGCATTGAACCACAGGAACGCAAGGCAGGCGCCGACCAGCGCGCCGACGAACACGATCAGTTCCCCTGATCCGGGCACATGGTGGACACCCAGATAGCCGGCAAACACCGCGTTCCCGACCAGATAGGCAATCGCGCCGTAGCTCATGGCGGCGATGATGACCGGCATCGTCGCCAGCCCGTCCAGTCCGTCCGTCAGGTTGACGGCATTGCCCGCACCAACGATCACGATGGCGCCGAACACCACGTAGAACAGCCCCAGATCGAGGCCAGCATCCTTCAGGAAGGGGAAGAACAGCGTCGTTCCCGAATGGCGCGAGGCATAATAGGCCGCGATCCCGGCGATCAGGAACTCGGCCAGCAGCCGCACCCGCCCGGAAACACCCGCCGACGACCGCCGGGTGACCTTGGCATAATCATCGAGAAACCCGCTCGCCCCGAAGCCCAGCGTCACGACCAGCGCCGTCCACACGAACGGCTTATCCCACTCCATCCACAACAGCGTGGAAATGGTCATCGAAATCAGGATCTTCAGGCCGCCCATGGTGGGCGTGCCGGTTTTGGTGACGATGTGGCTTTGCGGCCCGTCGGCGCGGATCGGCTGGCCCTTGCCCTGGTTGACCTTCAGCCAGGCGATGAAGCGCGGTCCGATCAGCAGCCCGATCAGCAGCGCCGTCATCAATGCAGCACCCGAGCGGAACGTCAGGTAGCGCACCACGTTGAATACGCCCGGAAACCCCAGCCATTCCGCAAGATGGAAGATCATGAACGACCCTCCCGCAGTGCAGCAATCAGCCTGCCCAGACCCACCGAATTCGATCCCTTCACCAACAGCACGTCACCGGCCTGAAGCTGCGCCCGCACCCAGTCCTGCGCGGCGGCGGCATCGGGCAGATGCACTGCGCCGTCCACCTTCAGCGCCTGCATTTCCGCGCCGACCAGCGCAAGCTCGGTGATGCCGGTTTCGGCAATGGGTGCGGCCAGTGCTGCATGCAGATCGGCAGTCGCCCCGCCCAGTTCGCGCATCGCCCCCAGAATCGCGACTCGGCGCCTCGCCGGGGTGTCGCGCAATACCGCAAGGGCCGCCGCCATCGAAACCGGGTTGGCGTTGTAGCTTTCGTCGATCACCAGCGCGGAGCCGCCTGCGGCCTCGGCCTCGAACCGGGCGCCACGGCCCGGAAGATCGGAAAGCGCGGCAAGTGCCAGCCCGGCCTCCGCCAGATCACCGCCCGCCGCCTTCACCGCCGCCAGCACGGCCAGTGCGTTGTTCACCCAGTGGCGCCCCGCCATGCCGATACGGCAATGCAGTTCTTCGCCTGCAACATCGGCCTGAAGTTCGGTGCCGGAAGGGCCGACGTCCGCGCGGATCACGCGAACGTCGGCATCGGTCTTCCACCCGAAACTCAGTTGCGCAAGGCCAAGCCCTGCGGCCGCGGCGGCCAGCAGCGGGCCATGCGGATTGTCCGCCGGCCAGACTGCGGTGCCGCCCTTTTCCACCCCTTCGAAGATTTCCGCCTTGGCGCGGGCGATCCCGGTTTCGCCCTCTTCGAAATGCTCGACATGGGCATTGGCAACCCATGTCACCACCGCGACGTGCGGGCGGACGAGACGGGTCAGGTCGGCGATCTCTCCGGGGTGGTTCATCCCCATTTCGAACACGCCCCAGCGGCTGTCGCGCGGCATTCTGGCAAGGCTCAGGGGGACGCCGGTATGGTTGTTGTAACTCTTGACCGAGGCGTGGGTCGCATCCGGCGCCATGCGCTCGAAGGCGGCGCGCAGGGCTTCCTTGGTGCCGGTCTTGCCGACGCTTCCCGTCACCCCGACGACGGTGCCGCCCATGCGCGCGCGCGCCGCCTGGCCCAGCGTGCGCAGGGCCGCCAAGCTGTCTGGCACCAGAACATGCGGTTCGGCGACAGCTTGTTCCACCAGAAACCCGGCGGCGCCGCGCGCGGCAGCCTGCCCGACATAGGCATGGCCGTCGGCGTTTGCGCCGCGCAGCGCCACGAACAGTTCGCCGCCCGCCACCTCGCGGCTGTCGAACGTCACGCCGTCCGCCTCGAACGGGCGGGATAGCGCCCCTCCGGTTGCTGCGGCGATTTCGGCGCCGCTCCACAGGGGCGCGCTCATTCCAGTCGCCCTGCTGCGTCGCGCGCCACCTGTGCGTCGTCGAAAGGCAGAACTTCCGATCCGATGATCTGGCCCTGCTCGTGGCCCTTGCCCGCCAGCAGCACCACGTCGCCTTCGTGGGCGGCGGCCAGTGCTGCGGCAATCGCCTGCGCCCGGCCGGCGATTTCGGTGGCGCCGGTCGCCGCCGCCATGATTTCCGCCCGGATTGCCGCCGGATCTTCGCTGCGGGGATTGTCATCGGTCACGAACACAAGGTCGGCTTCCGCCGCGCCGATGCGGCCCATTTCCGGCCGCTTGCCGCGATCCCGGTCGCCGCCGCAGCCGAACAGCAGGATCAGCCGGTTCGCGGTATGCGGGCGCAGCGCGGCGATTGCCGCTTCCAGCGCGTCGGGCGTATGGGCGTAATCGACATAGACCGGCGCCCCCGAAGGCGTCAGCGTCGCCCGCTCAAGGCGGCCGCGCACCGGAGAGATACGCCCAAGCGAGGCAAAGGTCCGCTTGGGATCATTGCCGGTTGCCACCACCAGTGCTGCCGCAACCAGCGCATTCGCCGCCTGATAGCCGCCGATCAGCGGCAGCGTCACCTGGCGCTCGGCGCCGAAGGCAGCCACGGTCAGCGCCTGCCCCAGCAGGGTCGGCACACGCTTCAGCAGCCGGACATCGTCGCCATCGGGGCCGACCGTCAGCAGCTTCAGCCCGCGCGCGCGCGCTGCCTCGATCACGCGCTGGTTATATTCAGCGCCCGCCGCCTGCCGGTCCAGCCAGACGATCGCCACGCCGTCCGGTTCCACCACTTCGGTGAACAACCTCAGCTTGGCCTCGAAATAGGCCTCCATCGTCTGGTGATAGTCCAGATGGTCGCGGGTCAGGTTGGTGAACGCGGCCGCCTTCACCGGCAGCCCTTCGGTCCGGTATTGCGAAAGCCCGTGCGAACTTGCCTCAAAGGCGAGATGCGTGACGCCCTCGCGCGCAAGCCCGGCGGCATTCGACAGGAAGGTCACGACATCGGGCGTCGTCAGCCCGCCGGAACCGGCCTTCACCTGCTCGCCCGAGGTGGTCACGCCCAGCGTGCCAATGCTGGCTGCACGTTCACCCGCCATGTGCCAGAGCTGGCGGCATATTTCCGCAGTCGAAGTCTTGCCGTTGGTGCCGGTGATGGCAACCGTCACATCGGGGAACGGCCCGAAGAAATCGGCCGCAAGTGCAGCAAACGCCTTGCGCGGCTCGTCGGCGGCGATGTGCAGCGCCCCCGAAACCTTCGCCTCGGGCCGGGCGACGACTGCGATCGCACCGGCGCGCACGGCGTCGGCGATCACCGTTTCGCCGTCGAAGCGTTCGCCCCGGAACGCGCCGAACACATTGCCCGCCGCCACCTTGCGATGGTCGATCGCAAAGCCGGTGATGCGGCCCATGATGGATGCCAGTTGGTCGGTCATTGTGCGGGCATTCCGGGTACCGGGATTCCGGGCACCGGCATTCCGGCAGCCGCCGCCCTGCGCACGGCATTCGGATCGCGCTTCGCATCGCGCGGGGTATAAAGGCCCTCGAACGGGAACAGGTCAGGCTCGGATGCGCCCGTCACGTCCGGGGCGACGTTCAACACCGGAGCAATCCGGTTCACCACCTTCTGGAACACCGGCCCGGCAACCGAACCCGCCATCCGCGATCCAACCGTCGGATCATCGATCATCGCAACCACCACATAGCGCGGGTTGTCCATCGGGAATGCCCCGGCAAAGGTGGTGATGTTGCGGCGCTTGTCATAGCCGCGCCCGTCCGTCAGCACTTTTTCGGCGGTCCCGGTCTTGCCGCCGACGCGATACCCTTCGGCATCCGCCTTGCGCCCGGTGCCATCGAGGACGGCCAGCCGCAACATCCCGTTCACCATCTTCGAGGCATGGGCGCTGAACACGCGATTGCCGGGCACCTTGTCGCGATCGGCCACCTTCAGGAAGGTGGCGGGGTGATGCACGCCGCCGTTCACCAGCGTGGCGTAAGCACTGGCAAGATGCAGAGGCGTCACCGCGATGCCATGCCCGAACCCGACGGTCATCACACTGGAAAGGCCCCAGTTGTCGTGCGGGGGCGCCAGCGGGCGCCCCGCTTCCTTCAGTTCGCCGGGCGCGCGATCCATCAGGCCGAGGCGGCGCAGAAAGCCTTCCTGCCGCTCGCGGCCGATGCGCTCGGCCATGCGCGCCGTCCCGACGTTCGACGAATAGATCAGCACTTCCGGCACCGACAAAGGATAGCCCTTGGGGTGGCTGTCGGAAATGCGATAGCGGCCGATGGCGATCGGCGTCGTCGGGAAGCGTTCGGCAAGGCTGGTGACTGCGCCGCTGTCGATCGCCATGGCGATAGTGAAGGCCTTGAAGGTAGAGCCAAGTTCATACACGCCAAGCGTCGCGCGGTTCATGTGGCTCGGCATGCCGGTCAGCCCGCCGGGGCGGTTGATGTCGTAGGCCGGCAACGACGCCAGACCAAGCACTTCGCCGGTATGCACGTCGATCACCACACCCGCGGCGCCGCTTGCCTGTTGCAGGTTCATCTGCGCTGCAAGCTCGCTTTCCAGCGCCTGCTGCACACGCGAATCGATCGACAGCGCCAGCGGCGTCCGCCGCAGCGCCGGATCCGTCAGCCGCTCTTCGAACGCCCGCTCGATCCCGGCCTCGCCGCGGCCGTCGATACCGGTAAAACCAACCAGATGTGCGGCCAGACCGACGTTGGGATAAAGCCGCTCGGCCTCGCGTTCCAGCGTGAGGCCCGGTTCCCCCATGCGACGGATTGCTTCCGCCTGATCCGGCAGGATGCGCCGGGTGATATAGCGGAACTTGCCGTGATGGTTCAGCGCTGCGCGAATGAGGTCGGGGTCGCGCTCGGGCAGGATGGCCGCAAGCTTTGTAACCAGCGACTCCTTGTCGCCGACGATGTCATAGGGGCGCGCGGCCAGCGCATAGGCCTCGAAGCTGGTTGCAAGCGTCTGGCCGTTGCGGTCGACGATGTCGGCGCGCAGGCGCGGCGATGCAGCCGCCGCACCGGCATGACGGATCGGCCCGTCGAACAGCGACAGTTCCATCAGCCTGCCACCGATCAGCAGCGTGAATGCGCACAACAGCAGAATCCCGACCGCCAGCCGCTGCCGCGCGACGCCCATGGCCATCTGGCGATGACCGGGAAGGCGGATCTGCGAGCGGGCGGGGGCGGTCTGGCTCATGGCTCAGGGATTGGGGCCGGGCGGCGCAGCCAGCGTCATTTCCACCTGCCGCACCAGTTCGTCGGTCGCCGCTTCGGCGGGCCGCGAAACCGTCTGCACGACCACCGGGCGCGATGGCTCGGGACGGATCGCCTGCGGCGCACTCACCAGTTGCGGCTGCACGGCGTGCGGGGCCGCCGGGGCCAGATCACGCACGGCCAGTTGCGGGCGGGGCAGCGGCGTTTCCCCCTCCAGCGCCTTGCCGTAGTTTGCCAGCCTTACCGGCGAATCGAGGAACTGGGTGGCGCTGATCGGCACCAGCCCAAGCACCCGGTCGTTCCAGCGCTGCAATTGCGGCAGCCGCATGCGAACGCGCAATTCGCCGTCCATCGCCTTCAGCTTCGAGGCCAACGCCTCGTTGCCGCGCTCCAGCCGCTCGACTTCGCGCCGCTCGGAGGCGACCCTGAGCGACAGGCTGTAGCTCGTCACCGATACGACGATGGTGCCAGCAACCAGCCACGCGGTCGAGGCCCATGTCCGGCGCGCTGCCGTGCCCGGCGCGACGATGCCTGCCGCATCCCCTGCCATCCGCGTCCGGCGTGTCATTTCGCTTCCTCCCGGCCTGTCGGTCCCTGCCGTTTTCCCTGATGTTCACATTCGCCCGCCCGGCGGCGCGCAACCCGCAGCGTCGCCGATCGTGCGCGCGGGTTCATCTGCACTTCGCGGTCGCCGGGGCGCCTGGCCTTGGCCGGGCGCTCGAACGCCGCGAGGCCTGCATCCTGCTGCGGCATGTGTCGCGACCCGGACGGCAGGCTGCCCGACCGTTCCGCCATGAACCGCTTGACGATTCGATCCTCGAGGCTGTGAAAGCTGACGACCGCCAGTCGCCCGCCGGGCTTCAGCACGGCCTCGGCCGCCGCAAGCCCGCGTTCCAGTTCACCCAGTTCGTCGTTCACGCGAATGCGGATCGCCTGAAAGCTGCGGGTTGCAGGATCGCGCTTTTCCGCCGCACGGCTGCCCTTCCCGGCCCGGACCACCCGCCGCACGAGGCCCGCCAGTTCCGCCGTGCTGTTGATCGGCCGGTCGGCGACGATCGCACGGGCGATGCGGCGTGCCGCTGGCTCTTCGCCATAATGGAACAGCACGTCAGCGATTTCAGCTTCGTCGGCGTTGTTCAGAAAGTCGGCGGCGCTTTCGCCGTCGCCCGAAAGCCGCATGTCCAGCGGCCCGTCGGCCTGAAACGACAGGCCATAGGCCGGATCGTCCATCTGGATCGAGGAATAGCCAAGATCGAGCGCAATCGCATCCGCCGACGCCGGGCCAAGTTCTTCGGCCATGGCGGCAAACGGCCGGGCGATCACCCGCAGCCTGCCCTCCGAGGCTGCCACCATCGGCTGCGCACGGGCGACGGCGCGGGGATCGCGGTCGAAGCCACTCACCCGGGCGCCGGCCGCAAGCGCTGCCGCCGAATAGCCGCCGCCGCCGAACGTCCCGTCGACGACATGGTCGCCGGGCGCGACGGCAAGCGCCGCCATCACTTCGTCCAGCATGACCGGCACATGCGACCGGGCCGCTTCGGGCGCCGCCGGCATCAGGATTTGCCCGCCAGCAGCGAACGCACGGCGCGCGCCATGCGGGGATCGATATCGGCCTGCGCCAGCAGCAGGTCCGGCGACCAGAGTTCGAAATAGTCGCCCGCGCCAAGAAACAGCGCCTGCGCACCAAGTTCGCCGGCATCACGCAGGGTGGGTGTCAGGATGATCCGGCCGGTGTCGTCGTATTTCAGTTGCTCGGCCATCGCGAACAGCATCCGCGCCTTGCCGCTGCGGCCGGGGCCGAAATCCTGCTCGAATTCCTTTTCCAGCCGGGCTTCGATGCGCGCGAAATAGCTGATGTCATAGCCGATCAGGCAGGGCGCATGTTCCGCCGGGCTAAGGACAATGGCGCGGACCTGGCTGCGCGCTTCGATCGTCTCGCGCAGGGACGCAGGAACGGACAGCCGATTTTTTGCATCGACTCCGTTCACATATGTCCCTGAAAAATAGGCGCGAATGACGGTTCCCCTCGTTTTCGGGGCCGGTCTTGCGCGGGCGTCCGGTCAAGGCGGAGGGGGTGCCTTCAACCAGCGGCCAGCCGCATGCCGATCCCTGTGGAAAAGGGATAGCATGGGCTTTCATGGGTATTCAATGGGCTTTTATGGGCGCAATCGGATCATTCGTCGCAATAGACTGAAATATCTTCCGTTTTTCAAATTGGTGATTTCCACACCCGGCAACAATAGCCTGTGGATAAGTCTGTTTGAAACTTCGGTCATGGCAGCGCCTCCTGCACCACGAACGCCAGCCGCCGCGATTCCCGCACATCGGCGCGCGTGTCCGATGCGAGTCGCAGGAAAAACCGCCCTTCCCCGTCAGGTACTTGCGCAAGATCGATCGATGTGCCGTCCGCCATCGTCACGCGCAGCATCGCAGCGCCCCGCCAGTCAACTTCAGTGCCGGGAACGAACCCCGTCGACGACAGGCCCGCCAGCAGTTTCGCAACGCGCGCGGCTTTTGAATCGTCCAGCGCCACCAGCCCGTCATGGGTCAGGCGTTCCACCTTCGCCACCTGCCCGGCCTCGATGCGGGGCGGTTGCAGGTTCGACCAGGCCGAAGGCCACAATGGCAGTGCCGGTGCCCGCTCGATCTTCAGCCGTGGCCCGTCTGGCAGCGCCCGCGCTTCGCCGGCGCGCAATTCGCCCCCGGCGATGATTGCCCCCTTGGCGTCGATCAGCCGCACTTCGACAGCCGCCCCGGCAGGCGCCGCAACCCCCGGCCCGACCGGGCTTCCCGACAGTTTCGAAAGCTGGCGCAACATCGCCGCGATCCGCGCAGGATCAGCCGGCGCATCCGCCGCCGACCGGATCTCCCATGCGCCGTCTGCCGCATCCCGCACCAGCAGCAGGGCGTCGTCACCATGTTCCAGTTCGATGCGCGCCACAGCGGCGGGGTCGAACGGCGGCAGCAGCTTCTGCTGCCCGTGCACATTCTGCCAGGCCAGAAATCCGAACAACAGAAACGACAGCGACAACAGCGCAAGCACGATCCGGCGGGTATTCACGAACGCTCCCGATGGTCAGATGGCGACAGGCAGATCAGCCGCTGAATGCTGGTGCGCCGCGCCGACCGGGCTTTCCTTCATGGCGCCCGGCCCCGACATACCGGAACCCTGCACATCCGGTGCATCATCTTCGGCCCGGTCGTCGGGCTTTGCCATATCGCCGTTCGGCAGCGCCTGTTCCAGCTTGTCGCTGCCCGGCGCCACGCCAAGTTGCGCCAGGGGCTCACCCGGCTCCTTGCGGCTTTCTGCTGCCGGCTTGTTCCCCGCCGGATTGCCAAACACCAACGAGGTGCCAAGAGTCAGCAGGAAGACAGCGCCGAGGCCCGTCAGGCCAATCCGCACACGATCCATGCCCCACATCTAGCAACACCGGTGCCGAAAGTCGAGCGGCAGCCCGCTATTCACCATACCAGGCGGGTATCGGCAGGCCGCGCGCCGCAAGCCATTCGCCGTTCCAGATCGTCGACAGATAGCGGCTGCCATTGTCGCACAGGATGGTGACGATGCGCTTTCCCGGCCCCAGATGGCGGGCAAGCCGCTCTGCCCCGGCGACGTTGATCGCACTGGAAAGGCCAAGATGCAGCCCGTCGCGCGCCATCAGTTCGTGCAGGATCGGGAAGGCTTCGGCGTCGGGCACCCGGAACGCCACATCGATCGGCGCGCCTTCCAGATTGGCGGTGATCCTGCTCTGGCCGATGCCTTCGGCAACACTGCTGCCTTCGGCCTTCAGTTCGCCGCTGGTGAACCAGCCGAACAGCGCCGCACCATCCGGATCAGCCAGCCCGACGACGACATCCGGCAGCGCCTCCTTCAGGCCCATGCCGACGCCCGCCACCGTTCCGCCGGTGCCCGCAGCGCAGATGAAGCCATCCAGCCTGCCGCCCAGCGCATCGACGATTTCCGGCGCGGTGGTCTTGATGTGGGCAAGCCGGTTTGCCGTATTGTCGAACTGGTTCGCCCAGACCGCGCCCGGAGTTTCCGCCGCCAGACGGCGTGACACATGCACATAATGGCCCGGATTGGCATAGCTCGTCGCCGGAACCAGCACCAGTTCGGCGCCCAGCGCGCGCAATGCGTCCTTTTTTTCCTGGCTCTGGGTTTCCGGCATGACGATGACGGTATGATAGCCAAGCGCCCGGCCGATCACGGCAAAGCCGATGCCGGTGTTGCCCGCCGTCCCCTCGACGATGGTGCCGCCCGGTTGCAGCAGGCCGGATTCCTCGGCGTCGCGCAGGATGAACAGCGCGGCCCGATCCTTCACCGAGCCGCCGGGGTTCATGAATTCGCACTTGCCGTAGATGTCGCAGCCGGTGCGTTCGGATGGGCCTTTCAGCCTGACCAGCGGCGTTCCGCCTACCAGACCGGCGATATCGTCGGAAATTGCAGCCATGCGGTTCCTCATAACAGCCCGCGTGAAGCTTGCCAGCGGCCAATCTTTGCGCGAACGGGATTACCGGCATGGGCAAGGCGAAGACATTTCTTTCCCTCGTGGCGCTGGCGCTGCTGGCAGCCTGCGGCCCGGGCGCGGCCGACGAAGCGCCGCTCAGGGTCGATGCGCCCGATGCCGATGCCGCCCGCGCCATCACCGCCGAATCGACGGCGGCCACGCTGACGGCGCTCGATGCACAGGGCAATGTCATCGCCGGGCTGGCACGAAGCTGGCGCATCTCGGAAGACGGGCTTTCCATCGTCCTGCGGCTGCGCCCGGCCCATTTCACCGACGACGAAACCGTCACCGCCGCCGACGCTGTCGCCGCGATCGAGGCTGCACGGTCGGGGCGCGCCGGGCAGCAGATGCGCGACCTGCTGGCAGGCGTCACCGAAGTTTCCTCGCCACTGGAACCGATCGTCGAAATCGAACTGTCCACTCCGCAGCCGGAACTGCTGGAACTGCTGTCGGTGCCGCAACTGGGGGTGCGCGCGCAAAAGCGCGGCGCCGTCGCCGGGCCGTTCACCGCAACCGTCCAGCGCCGCGAACCGAAACAGGGAACGGCGGGCCGGGAATTCACCCTGTTGCAACGAAACGCCGGTTTTCATTCCGCCGCCGACGTGGCGCTGGCGGCGGCCGAACTGCAACCAACCGGCGCCGACGAAGCGATCCGCCGCTTCAATCGCGGCGAAACCGATCTGGTGATCGGCGGCGGGCTGGACGGGCTGGCCGACGCGCGGGTGACGGCGAAACGCGATGCCCTGCTTCTCGAAGGACGCCGGGCAACGCTGTCGCTGCTCGTCAACCGGCGGCACCCGCTGCTTGGCCTGCCCGGCGTGCGCCGCGCCCTGCAACTGGCGATCAACCGCGAGACGCTGGCCCAAAGCTTTTTCGGCACGCAGGCGGCCGCGCCGGTGCTGGCGCTCTCTCCCCGCAACATCGCCGGATACGCACCCCCGCAGCCGGACTGGGCCGCCCTTCCCTTTGCCTCGCGCCAACTGGAAGCAAGCCATCTGGTCGCCGACGCACTGAAGCAGTCGGCGCGGGCAGCCGACGCCGGCCGGCCGGTGCTGACGGTCGCGATCTCGGACAGCCCGGCCCAAGCGCGGCTCGTCGAAGCGATCGCCCCCGACATCGCGGCGATCGGCATCGACCTGCGCCTTGCCCGGCGCAGCCAGTCCGCTCACCAGAAGGCAGTGCGCGAGGGGGATTTCGATCTCGCTATCCTGCGCCGCGACACGAAGGCCGATTCGCCGCTGCCGTTTCTGCTGCCCAACCTCTGCAACCGCAACCGTCAGGGCATTTGCCTGCCCGAAGCCGACAAGCTGGTGGCCGAAAGCTGGAAAGCGCCGACGCTGGCGACGCGGATGGCGATGCTGGCGGCGGCAGAAAAGCTCTGGGCCGACGACGGCGCCGCGATCGGGCTGGTGCAGCCGATCGGCTGGTCGCTGGTGTCGCCGACGGTATCCGGCGTTTCCGCCAATCTTGCGGGCCGTCATGGCCTGCGGCATGTCCGTATCAAACCAGCAGGAAAGCTCGTCCGATGAGTTCCGGAACCGATATCGTCATCGTCTCGGCCCGCCGCACCCCGATGGGCGGCTTTCAAGGCGACTTCCGCGACGTCACCGCCCCCGAACTGGGCGCGGCGGCGCTGTCGGCGGCGGTCGCCGATGCAAACCTCGGCCCCGCCGACGTCGAGCAGGTGGTGATGGGCTGCGTGCTGCCGGCGGGGCTGGGGCAGGCGCCGGCGCGGCAGGCGGCGCTGAAGGCCGGGCTGGATCTTGGCGCGGCCTGCGTCACCGTCAACAAGATGTGCGGTTCGGGCATGAAGGCCGTGATCGACGCGCACGATGCGCTGAAGGCGGGATCAGCCGCCATCATCGCGGCGGGCGGCATGGAAAGCATGACCAACGCCCCCTATCTGCTGCCCAAGGCGCGCGGCGGTTATCGGATGGGGCACGGCCGCGTCCTCGACCACATGTTCCTTGACGGCCTCGAGGACGCCTATGAACCGGGGCGCGCCATGGGCACCTTCGCCGAGGAAACCGCCCGTGCATTCCAGTTCACCCGCGCCGCACAGGATGCGTTCGCACTGGAATCGCTGGCGCGGGCGAAACGCGCGATCGACGACGGCAGTTTCGCCGACGAAATCACCCACGTAACCACCAAAGCCGGAGACGTGCGGATCGACGAGCAGCCGGGCAAGGCGCGGCCGGAAAAGATCCCGCACCTGAAGCCGGCGTTCGCCGCCGACGGCACGGTGACGGCGGCCAATTCCAGCTCGATCTCAGACGGTGCGGCAGCACTGGTGCTGATGCAGCGCGACACCGCCGCTGCGCGCGGCCTCGTACCGCTGGCGACGATCGCCGGCCATGCGGCCCACGCACAGCAGCCGGCGCTGTTCACCACCGCTCCGGTTCCGGCGATCGGCAAGCTGCTGCAACGGCTTGGATGGACGACCGGCGGCACCGACCTGTTCGAAGTGAACGAGGCGTTCGCCGTCGTCACCATGGTAGCGATGCAGGAACTGGGGCTTCCGCACGACAAGGTGAACGTGAACGGCGGCGCGACGGCACTCGGTCATCCGATCGGCGCGTCGGGCGCGCGGATCCTCGTCACGCTGATTCACGCGCTGCGGCGACGCGGCGGCGGCCGGGGTGTCGCGTCGCTGTGCATCGGCGGCGGCGAAGCGACGGCCGTGGCGCTGGAAGTGGCCTGAACCGCGCGCTCCCGCCGCGCGCGGGCCTCAGGTCTGCTTTTTCGCCCTGGCCGGCGGCGCATCGCTTTTCACCAGCGAGGTGATCTGGCACCGCTGGTGGCCGACCAGCAGCGTCGAGAAGCGGTCCAGCGTGTTTGTGCCGCGCGTTTCGACGCCGATATGTTCGGCAAAGCGCAGGTCGGTGCAGGGCGCCATCAGCGTCGCGTGATACCAGTTGAA
>NZ_DBNHFX010000040.1:0-10074 GCF_057137845.1 Sandaracinobacteroides sp.
TCGACCTGGTTGTAGCTGCCATAGGTCGCCCTGGCGCGGCCGCTGAATTCATGGCCGAGGCGCTTCGTCACATATTTGATCGCGCCGCCGATGGTGTTGCGGCCATAGAGCGTGCCTTGCGGCCCGCGCAGCACTTCGATGCGCTCGACGTCGAAGATATCCAGCACGGCGCCTTGCGGGCGGGCGACATAGACGTCATCGACATAAAGGCCGACGCCCGGCTCGAAGCCCCACAGCGGATCCTGCTGGCCGACGCCACGGATGAACGCGATCAGGGTGGAGTTGGAGCCGCGCGCGACGGCCGTCGTCATGTTCGGGGCCTGGCGCTGCAGCGAGGTAATGTCGGGCGCGCCCTGCGCTTCCAGTGCCGAACCGGAAACCGCAGTCACGGAAATCGGAACGTCGATCAGGCTTTCGTCGCGGCGGCGGGCCGACACGATGATGACATTCTCGTCGGCATCGTTGCTGACGGAAACATTCTGCGCGTAGGCGGCCGTCGTGGCCGGCGCCGCCAGCGACGCCGCCAGTGCAAGGAACGAAGCCTTGTGCGAAAGGGAATGGAACAGGTTCATCTCACTCTCCGGATTCAGGCACTTTTTCGCGCCTTGCTGGTTGCCCCGCTTCGGTACGGACTTGCGGAATACTGGTTCGTTGAATTACTGAAACATGAATCGACATTCAACTTCAATTCTGATCCAACATGCCCCCCGGCAGGAGAATGCCCGTGGCCGATGCAACAAAGACACAGTCAGAAGGCCAGGACGCCGACCGTTCCCCCCGAACAGAGCGTGGCAGGCGCGCGCTTCGCGCACTGCTGGATGCGGCAACACAGGAATTCGGCGCGCGCGGCTTTCATGCAACCGGCATCACCGACATTACCCGCCGGGCCGGCATGGCGCTGGGCAGTTTCTACACCTACTTCCCCAGCAAGGAAGGAATCTTCCGCGCCGTGGTGACTGACCTTTCAGCGCAGGTGAAGGCGCAGGTGGCCCCGCATGTGGCAACAGCGCCCGATGCGCTGGCGAAAGAACGCGCGGCCTTCGATCATTTTCTGGCGTTCGTGCGTGAAAACCAGTTCATCTACCGCATCATCGACGAGGCGGAGTTCGTCGCCCCGGATGTCTATCGCGAACATTACCGTTCGACCGTCGCGCGCATGGCCGAGCGGTTGCGCGCCGGGGCGCAAGGCGGCGAACTGCGCGACGACCTTGGCGAGGTAGAGGCCTGGGCGATCGCCGGAATGAACGTATTTCTGGGCCTGCGCTATGGCGTCTGGAGCGAAGGCGAAGATCTGAACGAAGTGCGTAACCGCGCGCACGCACTGGTGGCCGACGGCCTGCGGAAACGCTGAGCCGCAAAAATCAGGGCAGGAAGCGCGCCGCCAGATCGCGGGCGATGCGGGCCGGACGGCGCGTCGCCGTGTCGATGCAGCACCAGCTCGATTTCACTTCCGCAAGAATGGTATCGCCGCGCTGGATCATCGTTGTGAAGAAGGCCCGGCTGCCCTGCACGCCGGTTGCGATGACTTCGGCCAGCACCGAGTCATCCAGAAACGCGGGCGCGCGGTAGCTGATCTCATGCTTCAGCGCGACCCAGAGGTGATTCGTCACCGCTTCGGCAGGTGCAACCTTTTCCCAGTAGCTGATGACCGCGTCCTGCACCCACCGCAGATAGACTGCGTTGTTCACATGCCCCATGAAATCAATGTCGTCGGGCTGGATGTGAATATCGTACTGATACATCTCGGCGGTTCCGGTTGACCCTTTCGCACGGCCGGAAAGGATGGCCGTGTGTTGCAGGGATGTAACCCCTGTCGCTGCAATGCACAAGGGATGCGGCATGAAGGCGCAATGCGCCCTACCCCCGCTTCAGGGTTGCCAGCCGGTCTGCCGCTCAACCTCGGCCCAGACGAGCTGCCCCAACCGGGTCGCGATCGGGCCGGGCGCGCCGTTGCCGACGGCCTTCCCGTCGATCGTCACGACGGGAAGCAGCGGCACGGTCGTCGATGTTACCAGCAGTTCGCTGGCGGCCTGCGCTTCGGCCTGCGTGAATGGCCGCTCGATCACCTCGATCTGCGCCTGCCTTGCCTGCCGCAGCAACTGCCCGCGCGCGATCCCTGCCAATATGCTGGCGGAAACCGGATGCGTGATCAGCCGCCCCTTGGCATCGACCATATAGACGTTGGTGGACGACCCTTCCGTGATGTCGTCGCCGCGCACGAACAGGGCTTCGAACGCGCCTCCCTCGCGGGCTTCCTGCTTTGCCAGAACAGCGGGCAGCAGCCCGGTCGTCTTCAGGTCGCAACGCGCCCAGCGCTGGTCGGGAAGCGTCATCACCGCGATGCCGCGCGCCAGTTGCCCCACGCGCTGCCGGAAATCGAAACGGCGCACGGTCATCACCAGGGTCGGCCTGATCCCGGCCGGAAACGCATGGTCTCGTCGTGCTGCTCCACGGCTGATCTGTACATACAGCAACCCGTCGGCATAGCGGCTCTGGTGCAGCAGCCGCTGTGCGATCGCGCCCAGCGCCGCATCCGATGGAACGCCGTCGATGAACAATGCCGCAAGGCCCCGGCGCAGCCGCTCGATATGGCCATCGAAATCAAGGAACCGGCCGTTCAGGAAGGCCACCACCTCGTAGATGCTGTCAGCGAACTGAAAGCCGCGGTCCTCGACCGAAACGGCGGCTTCATCGATCGGGCCGTAGCGGCCGTTCACATAGGCGATTGCGGGCATGGTTCAGGCGTTAGCCGCCGGCCGGTTCGCGCGCAATCGGCAGGCGCAAACCACCGGCGGCTTAATGCTCGTGCGGGCCAAGAGTCTTGTGCAGGCGCGCATCGTGGGTGCGGAAATGGTCGGTGAACCACACTTCAAGTGCAGCGGTCATACGGCCGGCGGCTTCGGCGTCGCCCGGGCGCGCTTCGTCCATGATGTCGCGCAGCGTGTCCAGCAATTGCTCGTGGTCGGCCTTGTGCGGCGGATATTCGCCATACCCGGCGCGCCGCATCTGCTTTTCCTCGAGCGCGAAGTGCGCGGAAACCGCCCGATACAAATCCCCCAGACAACGATCGACGTCAGCCTCGGGCCTTCCTTCGATGATGTCGGCGACGGCCGTGTTCACCAGATCGATCAGTTCCCGGTGCTCGTGGTCGACCGCCGGGTCGCCGACGCTGTATTCCGGTTTCCAGACGATGGCAGCCACAACCCGTCCTTTCAGCCTAGTGCAGGAAGAAACCACCCCGCAGGGGGTCGAAGTCTATGGCGACACTCTGCTCAGGGGCAAGGCGGATGTCGAAGCTGGCCTTATGGGTGAACCCTTTCACGGCGGGATCGTCGTTCAGCCTCAGTTCCACATGGTGGGTGCCGCCTGGCAGCACGATTCGATGATAAATGCGCGACGGGCCGCTGCCGAACAGGCCGCTCGGCTTCAGATCGGTTGCCAGTTCGGTGCGGCCGTCGACATCCATCTCGATGCGCACCGGCGCACGATGCCGTTCGCAGACCTTCGCCGCGCGCATGTTCTTCGGCAAGCTAGCCAGTTCGTCGGCGGTGCGTTCCCGACAGTTGCGGGCGCCGGAATGGGTAAAGCTAAGCCGCACGAGGCCGGTATCCGGCGGCAGGCTTTGCCACTCAGGCTTGCCCGACAACACGGCGGCACCGAAAAACAGCGGCACCGAGATTACCGCGCCGCCGATCAGATGATGCGCCCGTCCGCGCCAGTCGATGCCAAGCGATTTCATGATTTCCGGCCCCGGTTGCGCGCAGCGGCCTCTGCTTCGGCAGCCTCGCCCTCTCCCAGCGGGCGGACGTGGTCGTAGGTGGGCAGCGCGCCGACTGCAGCCGAGAATGCCGCCAGTTCGGTGTCCAGACGCGGCCTTTCCGTCGCGCCGGCCCAGATCGCCGCCAGACGCTCACGCGGCACGCGCGTGCGGAGATAGGGATCGCGGGTACGGGCGATGCGAGCCAGCGTCCAGTTGCGGCCATGGCGGTTGAAACAGTCGCGCTCGGCGCAGCCCGCCACCGCCACGCCATCGGCCAGCCCGCGGCTGATGATGTAGTCGATCAGCGAAGGCGGCGCCATGGCAACGCAGGGAAGCACCACCCGGCCGGGCGCCGCGCTTTGTGCCGCCCCGTGCGAACAGGCGATCGTCAGGATGCGCCCTGTGCCCTGCAACTGACGCGATGCCTCGATCACTTCCGCGCGGACCTTGGCAAGCGGGCGGTCAGGCAGATCGATCCCCGTGACCAGATCACCAGACCGGCGGAACGGTGTCGACGACGGGCAGGCGCCCATGCAGATGCCGCAGGCGACGCATCGATCAGGATCCACCCGCGCTTCAAAGGCGAACGGCAGGTCATCCGAGCGCGGGGCAAGCTGTATCGCGCCGTAGGGGCAATCCTCGACGCAGTGCGAGCAGCCGTTACAGTGATCGAGGAATACTTCCGCTGCACCCTGTTCGCGCCGTGCCGGAAGCCACGGCAGGCCAGCCAGCAACATCGACAGGCCGATTGCACCCGCCCAGACGGCACCCGCCGGCACAGTCTCGATCACGGGATAGAGCGAGAGGTAAAACCAGTCGATCCCGACCCGCGCCGGGAAAGTGGCCAGATCGGCCGCCGGGCCAAGCGGTGCCGGCCGGATCAACGCCACTACCAGCAGGGACGCAAGCGTGATCGCCGCAAGTCCGCGCGGGGGCTTCGTCCGGGCCAGCGCGATCCGCTGGATATGGATCCACATCATCAGCAGCAGCAGCAACGGAATGGCGATGTGCAGAAACACCATCAGGGTGAAGAAGCGGCTGGAAAGATTCTGCGGCGACAGGAAATTCCGTGCGATCGGTTCTGCAAATATGCCTACACTGTCAAGCAGTTCGGAACTGACCACTGCAACATATTGGGCGAGATTGTCCCACACCAGCCAGAACCCGGTGATGCCCGAAAGATACACGAACCAGATCACCGGAACCCCGGTGAACCATGAAAACCAGCGCTTGCCGCGATAGCGATCCAGCGACCACTCCCGCAGCAGGTGGGTGAACATCACCAGCACCATCAAGTCAGAGGCATAGCGGTGGAAACTGCGCGCAACGCCCGCGTGCCACCACTGATCGGTGCTGATCCAGACGATCGACTGGTGCGCCGCCTCGACGCCGGTATCGAAGAAGATGAACAGATACATGCCGGTTGCGGCAACGATCCAGAACAGGAACCAGCCAAGCGGGCCCAACTGGGCCAGGGGGTTCCAGTCGGCCCCGAAAACCTTGTCGAGCAGCCGTTCCACGCGGTCGAAGCCGCGAGCCACACTGTTGCGCAATCCCATGCTCAAACCGGCCTGCCCTCTGTCATGCTCCCCCCTGTCATGTGCTGGGCCCGGCGGCGCCCTCGCCACAATCTGAAGATGATGAACCCCGATATCAGAAGGGAAACGGCACCGAAGAAAATGCCGAAGAAAATGCCATAATCGAAACGGTAAGCGCCGGTCAGCGGGTTGTAAACCGTGCACAGAAAGTTGATGCGGTCCACCAGATCTTCCGGCGCCATCGAGCGGGTGCGCGTGCCCAGCACCAGCTCTTTCAGCGGCTCTGTCAGAACAGGCAGCGGGAAGGCATCGCCATAGACTTGCCGATACACACGCCCTTGCGCATCGAGGATGCTCGTCTGGGTTACATGATCGAACCCGCGCGCGGCAGCCGTGAAGGAAAAGCCCAGTTCCTTCAGCAGCGCGGCGGTCGTCGCCTCGTCGGCGCTGGCGACGTGCCAGTCGCGGATTCCGGCGATCCGGTGGGTTCCGGCAAAGGCCGCCAGACGGGTCGGCGTATCGCCGCTGGCGTCGAACCCGAACGTCAGGACAGCAAATGATCCATCACCAATGGCCTTGCGCGCCGCTGTTACCTGTTTGCGAAGATGATCGGTGGTGATGGGGCAAACCGTCGCGCAACTGGTGAACACCAGCGACACGACCAGCGGGCGCCCACGCAGGTCCGCCAGCGCCAGCGCCTTGCCGTTCTGATCGACAAGGACATGATTGCCGGTCTGGTTGCCAACGGCCGCCTGGCTTGCATCATAGGCAATTTCCGCATCGAGCTTTTCCCGGGCGGAGGCGCCCGAGGCCAGCACCAACGCAACACCAAGCGCCGCCAAAAGCCTTCTCAGAACAGCCATGCCACCGTCTTGTCGAGAACCACGCCCAGCGAGAGCAGCGCGAAATAGCCGAGCGAAGCGGCAAAGGTAGCCCATGCCGCCCTGATCGACGGTGTGCGCATCAACTGCCAGCTTGCGCCCAGAAACCATGCCCCCGCCACCAGCGCCGCAATCCCATAGGTCAGCCCCATGCCATAGAGGAGCGGCCCGAACGACAGCAACACCAGCGCCAGCACATGCGCGAAGATCACCGGTCCCCATGTGGAAGCGTCGGTTTCGACCGGCAGCATCGGGATGCCGGCGTTTCGATAATCATCCGCCTTGGCATAGGCGAGCGCCCAGAAATGCGGCGGCGTCCACAGGAACAGCACCGCCGCCAGCAGGATCGGCACTGGCCCAAGCGCCGGCTCGAACGGGTCGGCAGCGGCCGCTGCGCCCGCCAGCAGCGCAAAGCTGCCGGCCGCCCCGCCGATGACGACGTTCCAGACCGTCCGCCGTTTCAGCACCAGCGTATAGATAACCCCGTAAGTGACTGCACCCAGAAACACCAGGGCGGCAGCCAGCGTGCCGCCGACTGCCCACCCCATCAACAGCGATGCCGCCAGCAATGCGCCAAACGTCAGCGGCCAGATAGCACCTGCGCGCAGCGTGCCGGTGGCGAACGGGCGGCCCGCCGTGCGCGCCATCAGCCGGTCGCTTTCGCGTTCGAAATACTGGTTGAAGGCACCGGCAGCGCCCGATGCCCCCAACACGGCCAGCGTGAATACCAGAGCCTCGATCCAACCCAGCCGGTTACCACCGGTCAGGATTCCGACGAGTGCGGCGAGGGCGATGAAGGTTCCGATCCTGAGCTTCAGGATCGAAACCGTCATGGCAAGGGCGGTGCGCATCGCGATACCTCCTTTGCTGCCGAGGCTCAGCGGAACAGCCAGAGTTCCGACAGATACTTCCAGTTCACGAAGTAATAGAGGACGAAGCAGGCAAAGAAGATGCTGACGAGGATAATCGTCCCCGGCAGTTTCAGCGTGCCTTCAGAGCCATATTCGCTGACTGCCTCGCGGCTCTTTTCGTGCAGCGGGAAGATCAGTTTCGCGCCGGCCTTGTCTAGGCGCGGACCGCCGAGGATCGACCCGACGATGATCGCGATGAACATCAGCCCGCCGAGTGCGGCCATCACCGCCGACACCCCGTTCAGCCCCATCATCAGGTAAGCGGCCGACGGGAACTCGAAACGGTGGGACGCGTCGGTCAGCGACATGTCCCAGTGGCGCCGGGGTACGCCCAGCGTGCCCGCGCCCATCATGAACAGCGAAATACCGCCCGCACCAAGCCCGAACACATAGGGTTGCAGCTTGGCGAGCTTCGGCCAGAGAATATCACGCTGGAAGATCAGCGGCACGACGAGATACGTCATCGCCATGAACGCCAGCGTGGTGCCTGCAACCACGGTGCCGTGGAAGTGGCCGGGAACATAGATGGTGTTGTGCATCAGCACGTTAAGTTGCTCGGTGCCCAGCACCACGCCCGAAATGCCGCCGATGAACCCGAACATCACCAGGCTGAGGAACATGCCCGCGAACGCCGGGTTGCCCCAGGGTGCCTTGGTCAGCCACTCGAACGCGCCACGGGTGAAGCCGTTGCGGCGCTGCGCCGCCTCGACCGCGCCCGGAACCGTCAGGCCGTGGATCATCGAGCCCATGACCGCCAGATACATCATGTAGCTGGTGTTCACGATCTTCCAGCTCGACGACATGCCCGGCTCGGCGAGGATGTGGTGCGCCGAGGCAAGTTGCAGAAACAGGATGTACATGAAGAACGCCATGCGGCTGACCTTTTCGGACAGCGGCTTGGCGCCGATCACCATGGCGGCGATCGCATACCAGATCGACACATGCGCCGAGACGTTGATCTGCTGGCTGGAGTGGCCCATGCCCCACCAGACAACCTTGTACATCAGCGTGTCGATGTTGGTGATCAGCCCCAGCGACCAGAGCCAGGTCGGGATCAGAATGATTGCACCCGACGCCAGCGTGAACACCGCGATGATCGCTGCCGTGATCGCGCCGAACGTCACCAGCGGCACCGAGCCGTTGTAGGTTTTCTCGGCCTTGGCGACGACGAGCGTGCCGAAGAACACGAAAACCGCAATCAGCGCGCCCACCGCAAAAATGATCAGCGACAGATAGAACCAGTGCGACGCCTGCATCGGCGGATACGAGGTGAACATCACCGACGAATCCCCGCGCAGCACCGCATAGTTCGCAAGCACCGCACCGGCCACCATCAGGATAAAGCCAAGCCAGGCCATTTTGGGCGCGGCCAACCTGCTTCCCAATATCACGGCAGACGCGAAATAGAGCACGGCGATTTCGAAGAAGATGATCCAGAACAGCAGCACGTTCGCGCCGTGCCCCGTCAGCATCAGGTAGAACCAGTCTGCCGGCAGCAACTGCACGGCCGGCCAGCGCGTCAACGCCACCATCAGGCCCATAAGCCCGCCAAGCGCAAGGAAAAGCACCGCCGCCACCGCATTCACCTTGATCAGGCGCTCGGCATTGGCTTCGATCTTCAGGCCCGAGAAGCGGCAGGTCCGCCAACTCGTCTCAGCGCCGGCGATCGGCGCTGCGGCATAATCAATGCTGGTCATTGGCTTCCTCCCTCAGTCGACGACCCGGATACGGCCGGTCATGGTGTGATGGCCGATGCCGCAGAACTCGTTGCAGACGATCCCGAAGGTTCCACTCTGGGTAGGCGTCAGCGTGATGACGTGTTCATATTCGGGGTGCACCGAGATGTTGATGTTCGTCGGTTGCAGCGAAAACCCGTGCTGCCAGTCAGCCGACGACATGTGGAAACGATAGCTTTTCCCCTTCTTCAGTTCGAGGATCGGCCAGAATTCCCAAAGTCGCGCCAGCATATAGACATCCTCGCCGGCGGGCGGGCGGACGACGGGCACGCCTTCCTCTTCGACAAGATTGCCGCTGGCGTCTTTGGCCTGATATTTTTCGGCAAACGCCTCGACCTTGGCGGCATAGGCCGACGGCGACACCTTGTAGGTCTCGGACGAGAGGTTCTGCTGGCCGATAAAGTGCCAGGCGATCATGAAGAAGAACATGAACAGCCCCCAGAGGAAGGCGATCACGATCCACGCGAGTTCGATTCCGTGGATCGGTTCCTTCCACCAGTAGCGGTTTGATGGAGGCGAAATGGCCATGACGCGGTCTCCTCGCTCAGTTGCCGATGGGAATCGAGGCGATCTCCATGATCCCCCAGATCAGGTAGAGCACCGTCGGGATCGTGACCCCGAGAAACAGAAGCAGGAACGGATTATCCAGAATCTGCTGCATCACCGGCACGGGCTCGGGCTCGGGTTCCTTTTCTCCGGCGTTGCCGGGCGTGTTCTCGGCCATCAGTCACTCCCCATCCGTCGACGGGCAGACGGCCGCGATGGCCGGCTGCACTGATTTCCGGCGCCGCCGCCGTGGCTGCGCCGGATATACCTGCTGTCCTGCCCGACAGTTGCCAGGCAGGACTGCAGTGCAGGCCATGGGCCGCGCGCGAATGATGTTTCGACAGAAGCGATTAAGGTTTGATTCAGATCAAACCCGAACGCGTGGCCCGCAATCAACGCTGAAAATCATGTCGCATCCTGCTCTCCGGCAGGCCGGGCGCTGGATGTCAGTGGTCGTGTTCGACGTGCGCCGACCAGATGCTGTGCGAGTCGATCCTGATTTTCAGCAACGCCCGGTCGGCTTCGGATCGGGCCAGAATCTCCGCCCGGCGGGCATCTCCGGCCAGCCTGCGGGAAATCAGCAGATCGGCAAGGTCGATCTCGCCCAACTGGTATCCGCGCTCGGTGCGCCGCTCGGCTTCGGTTGCAGCGGCAGCGGATTCCTGTGCCCGCCGCCACCCATCCAGCCGCATGCGGGCGTTC
>NZ_DBNHFX010000041.1:0-9005 GCF_057137845.1 Sandaracinobacteroides sp.
AAGAAAAGCTGGCCGAACACAAGGCTGGCCGCCGTCGCATAGACATAAAAGTCGTAAAACTCGATGCCGGTGCCGACGAAACTTGCCCACAGCGCGCGGCGCTGGCGAATCCGATCCGTGTTCAAATAGCCCTCCGCTTGTGCGGCGTGCGTTGCCAGCCCGCGGGCGTCTGCGTCAATTCCCCGTCGATTGTGGCGGTTTCAGCGGATCGGAACGGCGACCGTCTTGGCGGATGGGCCGGGAAACCCATCGAACATCGCTTTGGCAAGCACGGGCGCAAGGACGGTTCCCTGCTGTCCGCCCGGCCCGGTATCGAGCGACGCGCGGCCTTCCCAGACGGCCTGATTGCCGGGCAGTGCGACGATTGCGACGGTCATTGTCGTGGTTGTGGCAGTGGAGGCCGCAGGTTTGCCGCCAACCGGCACATTCACGCTGGTGCCGATGCCGACGTTGCCGCTGGAAAACCCGCCACCAATGCCGATCGACAGGCCGGATTGCCGGGGGGCGGCCGCGCGTTCGGCTGTCTGCACACCGACGACCGCTGCGAACTTCGCATTGTCAGGCGTATCGACAACGGCGAACCCCTGCGCCTTCAGATGCGGAGCAACTGCGTTCGCCTGCGCGTTGAATTCCAGCGAGCCGGCCATCTGTGCATTGGCCGGGCGGATATAGATGGCGCCGCGTTCGATCGGCTGGCTCTGGTGGAACCGCAACACGTTGGCGGAAGGCGTGGATGCGCAGCCCGCAAGCGCAAGGGCAGCGGCACACAACAGGGCTGGCAGCGTCTTCATCGGCGGGCGTTTCCTTGTTTCCGGGCAGTGGGATGATAGGTTGCGCAACGTTGCTTGAACAGGGTCATGACATGTCGTCGCTGCCGATCGGCATCCCCGGCGGCACGATGATCCGGCTTTCGGGCCGCGCCAGAAGCTCGGACATTGCCTTGCGGTCTGCGATCAGCCGCGCCATGCTGGCGGCCCATGCCTTCTGGGCCGGGCTGTCGGCGGTAGCGCTGGCCAACCGGCGCCCATGCTCGGCCAGCCGCTGGTCGAGGATCAGCGCAACCGATGGGGAAAGATCAGTGCTACGGGCTACGCGCGCCAGCGACATTATGACCCGCGTTGCGATTCTTCTGCGCGTTTCCGCCAGCGCTGGTGTGGCAGCGGGTGCGAAGGCCAGCGCCAGCAAACGATCCGCCAGGTCGGCAGGGCCGGCGATCGTTCGATCCCGGCGGTTCTGGTCGGCGATCCGCGCCAGTCTGGCCGGATGCAGCAGGGCGTCCAGCGTTACGGTTGCGGCGGCGTCGGTTGCGGCAAGCGGATCGAAGATGGTGCCGCCTGCTGTGCGGAAGATTTCGATGTCGAACTGGCGGTCATTGTCGCCGGACCATCCAGCCGACAGCAACGGGATCAGGGGGGCCGGCACATCCAGCCGCGCCGGGTCGAGTGTTTTTATCAGCGCGTCGAGTGCTGCGGCCTGCGCGCCCGGCGCAACCGGCGGCGCGGCTTCCATGCCGTCTCCGGCGACGGCATAGCGGCTTTCCACACCGCCGATCAGCTTGGCGGCGGCTTCGACCTGATAGCGGTGCAGCAGCCATATCGGCACGAACCGGCGCCGCAATTCGCTGACGGGCGCGCCTGCCGGCAGTGCGGCAAGGCCGAAACCGCGGATGGCGGCATCGCGCACGGCCATCTGGCGGCCCAGTTCGGCGGTCGCGTCGGCGCCGTCGTCCCACAGGCTGCCCCATGGCTGGCCGTTGCCGACGTCGCGCGCCTGTTCATCGCCGACATAGCGGAGACCGTCGCGCTGGGCGGCGTCGGCGCGGGCCATGGCGGCGGCATCCGTGTCGCCCGTGGCGGGTTCGCCATAGAGCCAGTCGATTGCGAAATGGTCCCAGCGGCCTGCGCCCTTGCCATAAGCGTCGGAAAGATCGGGCGCGCCGTTCACGAGGCCGATGCGTGGCGCCGGGTAATCCATCACCGACGCACGGCCTTGTGTGCTGGCGGCGAAGTTGTGCGCAAGGCCAAGCGCATGGCCGATTTCATGTGCGGCAAGCTGGCGGATGCGTTGCAACGCCACCTCGGCCGGGTCGTTTGCGCCGCCCGTGCCGGTTTTCGCTGCGCCGACCAGGCTTTCATAGATCAGCATGTCCTGCCTGACCCTGAGCGACCCCAGAAGCACGGTTCCTTTCAGGATCTCGCCGGTTCGCGGGTCGCTGACGGCATAGCCGTACGACCATCCACGCGTTGCGCGGTTGACCCAGTTCACAACATTGTAGCGGATATCCAGCGGGTCGATGCCCGGTGGCAGGATTTCCGCCCGATAGGCATCGATATAGCCTGCGGCCTCGAACGCCTGTTGCCACCAGCGCGCGCCATCCAGCAGCGCTGAACGGATGGGTTCCGGTGCGGCGCTGTCGATATAAAAGACGATCGGTTTGCGCACGCGCGAACGCGGCGCCGAAGGATCGGTTTTTTCCAGCCGGAAACGGTTTGCAAGCATCTGCACCACCGGCGCGCCCAGCGGTGCGGCGAAATCCACGATCTGCGTGCCGAAGCTGCCGCCGCGCGGATCGAAGCGGCGTGGTTGATAGCCGGTGTCTGGCAGGCGGATGAAACTGTGCCGCACCCGCAGGCTGATCTGCCGTGCATCCGGCGCGATGTTGCGGATTTCAGCGCCCGGCGTTTCTGAAACGAAGGTCTGCAGCGCCTCGAATTCCAGATTGTCGGGGAATGTGCGTGTCGCCGCCGGGTCTGCCGCGCTCAGTTCGGGGGAAGCTTTCCAGCCCTTTTCGCCGCCTTCGCGCAAGCCTGCGGCGATGTCCTGCATGTCGCGGGTCAGGAATGGCGCAATGTCGGCCATGAAGCTGCCATCCGGCATGGGGATCGCATCTGTGACCCAGATGGTCGAGGTGGCAAAGGCGTCGCGCGCTGCGGCCTGCTCGGCGGCGGGGGCGCCGGTTGCCCTGAACCGGTGGTTTTCCAGTTCGAAGACGACCTTTTTGCCCAGGCGTCGAACCGCCAGAATCTGCGCCGGGCCAGGGCGTGAACGATCCAGCCCCGTCGGCGCCGAACCAACGCCCGTTCGCAGTTGCGCCATGTAAAGAAAGCGGGTCGAGACGCCGTCTTGTCCGGGCTTTGGGAAGGCAACCAGTATCCGGCCGCCGGCCTCGTCGAGATGGACCGGGAACAGGCCCTGACGTTCGACCGTGCCTGCAAGCGGGTTCGCCGGAGGCGGCGCTGCGACTGCGGGCAGAGACAGAGACAGAAGCAGGGTGGCGAATGCCGCGTGAGCGGCGCGAGTTTTTGGCTGCATACGCCTGTGCTAGCCGCAAAAAAGCCCCGCCGGAAGGCCGGCGGGGCGTGGTATCGTCAGAGACGGACCTGCTGCGTGACGCCCGGACGACCTGGGAAGTCGTGGAACAGAGCGCCAGCAAGCGCCGGGACGGCCCAGGTGAGCGCCGCTTCCTGCGAGCCTACGTTCGACGTCTTGGAGGCGCGGCCTTCCCAGACCTTCGCACCATCGGACTGGCGTTGAATCTGGACGGCGACCGTCGTCGTCCGCTCGGTGCTGCTGCTGGGGCCGCGACCGACCGGCGTTGCGATGATCGTCGGCCCGACGGGGACGCCGACGCTTGTGCCAGGGCGCGTAACGGTTGCCCCATCTGTCTGTGCGATGTCGAGGATGGCGACATATTGCGCCTGCGCGCGGGTCGGCACCGTCTGGAAGCCGAGGCGGCGCATCTCTACGGCAACCGATTCCATGTGCGTGCGAAATTCAAGGCTGGTGCCGACGGTCGGATCGGCCGCCTCGATGAAGAGGGTTCCGCGGTTGATCGGCTGGTTGGAATGGAAGCGCGCGACGTCGGCATACAGCCCGCCACGGTTGCAGGCGGAAAGCGCCAGCAGCAGTGCGAGCGAGGTTGCGGCGAGGATAGGGCGTTTCATGTCGTTGCTCCTTGAAGCTGCTAATGCAATGTGCAGAGTTGTTTGCCGCCAGACGCTAGCCGCTTGTTCGCCGGTCGAACAGTGGACAACGGAATCGGTTCGTCGATTTTTCGTATACGGATGGCGTTTTTTCGCTTGGTTTGTGTGTGATCCGGGTGCAATTCATGCTCCATGCATGAAGCTGCCGACCGGATGATGCTGGACGAGGAGGCCCGCCGGACCATTCTCGATGCGACCATAGCCCTCCTCGACGAGATGGAGCCTGAGGCAATCACCATCGCGATGGTGGTGAAGGCGAGCAGGCTGCCGGTGTCGGTGGTGCGCGGCTACTACGGCAGTGGAATCGATATTCTGCGTGATCTCGCGCAGGAACTGATGGACCGGGTCGATGATCCTCTGGTTGCCGTTGTCGAAAGCGGGCAGCGGGTCGAGGAAATCGTTGCGCAGGCAATCGAACTGATGGTCGTCACCAACTCCCACGCCGAGCAGCGGCTGCTGCGGATCATGCGCTTCTCGCGCGAATTGATGCCGATCGAGCAGAAGTCGATCGGCCGGGTCATCGCCTCGATTGCCGGCGCGCTGCACCAGCGCAACCCAAGGCTTTCCCCTGCCACCTGCGAGGCAGGCGCGCAGGTTCTGATCCGGTATGTGCTGTCCACGATCTCGTCGATCCTTGCCGAAGAGGACGCCGATCTGCGCGTCTCCCTCGTTAAGGAAACGCAGCGCGCAGCGGTCCTCTATGCCAAGGATCTGATCAAGCGATAGCGGCCTAGGTGCGGCTGCCTTCGCGCCTTGCCATGAAGGCTAGGCGTTCGAACAGCATCACGTCCTGCTCGTTCTTGAGCAATGCGCCGTGCAGCGGCGGGATCAGCTTTTTCGGATCGCGCGACTGCAGAATATCAAGCGGCAGATCTTCGTGCAGCAGCAGCTTCAGCCAGTCCAGCAATTCCGAGGTAGAGGGCTTTTTCTTCAGGCCCGGCACTTCGCGGATATCATAGAAGATGGTCAGCGCCTCGCGGACGAGGGCCTTCTGGATGCCGGGGAAGTGCACGTCGATGATGGCCTTCATCGTGTCGGCGTCGGGGAAGCGGATATAGTGAAAGAAGCAGCGGCGCAGGAATGCGTCGGGCAGTTCCTTTTCGTTGTTCGACGTGATCACCACGATCGGCCGCTGTTTCGCGGTCACGGTTTCGCCGGTTTCGTAAACGTTGAACTCCATCCGGTCGAGTTCCTGCAACAGGTCGTTCGGAAACTCGATGTCGGCCTTGTCGATCTCGTCGATCAGCAGCACCGGCAATTCCGGCGCGGTAAACGCCTCCCACAGCTTTCCGCGCCGGATGTAGTTGGCGATGTCGGCGACTCGCGGGTCGCCAAGCTGGCTGTCGCGCAGGCGGGCGACTGCGTCATATTCATAGAGGCCCTGCTGCGCCTTGGTTGTGGATTTGATGTGCCATTCCAGCAGCGGCGCCGACAGCGCCTTGGAAATCTCGTGGGCGAGCACGGTCTTGCCGGTGCCGGGTTCCCCCTTCACCAGCAACGGACGGCGCAACGTGGCAGCGGCATTGACGGCGACTTTCAGGTCGTCGGTTGCGACATATTGGTCGGTGCCTTCGAAACGGGTAGTTGCGCTCATCGGGATTCCTTTCCTGCGCCTTGTGCGGTGCAATGACGCAATTTGCCAATATAGCTTTTGGGAGGTGCATCGGTTCGGCGCAAAATGCTTGCGCTTGTCGGCGCGTGGCAGCATCAACCGCCAACGACAATGTGCGCAGCGCCGTCCAACGTGCGCGCCACGGCGATTAAGGGGTGAGGGCTTGGACCGCGAAAAAGATGCAAGCGCCGCAGGCGCCGTGCAGGACGGCAGCTTCGATACCGGAGTGACCGGCCACGGCAACGATCAGGGAACATGGTTCGGCCATCCCCGGCAGTTGGCCCGGCTGTTCACCACCGAAATGTGGGAGCGTTTCGGCTATTACGGCATGCGGGCGCTGCTCGTGCTGTTTCTGGCCGAGCATTTCCTGTTTTCGGACGCAACCGCCAGCGGGCTGTATGGCGGCTTCACCAGCCTTGTGTACCTGACACCATTGTTCGGCGGCCTGATCGCCGACCGCTACATGGGCTCGAAACGCAGCGTGAAGCTGGGCGCGATCATGATGTGCCTTGGCTATCTTGGCCTGTGCATCCACGGCGAGGCGGCGAAGCCGGTGTTCCGGCATGGCGGCCAGACCTATGAACTCGTGGTCGAAAAGCAGGGCGAAACAAAGCGCCAGTTCGTGGTGGCGCCTTCGGGCAAGAGGCTGGAAATCAAGGGTAACGACGATGGTTCGCTGACGCTCCTCGGCTCGGACGGCAGCGAACTGCCGCAGCAGATGGCGGCAGGCACCTTCAAGGCCGATGGCATCCGCAACCCGCTGTGGGTGACGATCATGCTGGCCTCGCTGTCGATGATCGTCGTCGGCAACGGCTTCTTCAAGCCCAACATCTCGACGATCGTCGGCTCGCTCTATGAAAAGGGCGATTCGCGGCGTGATGGCGGGTTCACCATCTTCTACATGGGGATCAACCTCGGCTCGCTGATCTCGACATTCTTCTGTCCGCTGCTGGCGGTCTGGTTCGGCTATTCCGCAGGCTTCGGGCTTGCGGCGGTTGGCATGATGATCGCCTTCCTGCTGTTCCAGTTCGATGGCGGGCGGCTGAAGGGCTATGGCGAACCACCGGCGGGCGCACCATCGAGCGCGGCGCTCTTGGTTACGATCGGTGCGTTGGCAGCGGTGCCGGTTGCGTGGTTCCTGCTGAACAACACCATGCTGAACGCGGCGGCTGCCGCCGAAGCCGCGCGCAACGGCAGCGGCATCATGGGCTATCTCGCCAGCCTGCCGCTGCTGGGCAAAGTGATGTTCTCGACGTTCGTCGTCGCCGTGATCGGCATTCCTGCCTGGGCCTATGTGAACGGCAACAAGCAGGAATTCCAGATGATGGTGGTGGCGACGGTGCTCGTCGTGTTCACCGTCGTCTTCTGGACCCTGTTCGAACAGGCCGGGTCGTCGCTGACGCTGTTCGCCGAACGCAACACCGACCGGCAGATCGGCGGCTATCTTATGCCTGCCGGGCAGACGCAGATCTTCAACGCGCTGTTCATCGTGCTGCTGGCGCCCTTGATGTCGATCCTGTGGGTGAAGCTGGCCAAACACGGCCTTGAACCAACGACCCCGATCAAGTTCTCGATCGGCCTGATGCTGGTTGGCCTCGGGTTTCTGGTGCTGGTGTTCGGAACGCGCTTTGCCGGGCCGGATTACAAGGTTGCGCTGTTCTGGCTGGCGCTGCTGTATTTCATCCACTCGGTCGGCGAACTCTGCCTGTCGCCGGTTGGCCTGTCGATGATCACCAAACTGTCGATGGCGCGGGTTGTCGGCCTGATGATGGGCGTGTTCTTCCTTGCTTCGGCGATGGCGCAATATGTCGGCGGCATCGTCGCGCAGTTCGCCTCGGTCGAAACCGTCGGCGGCAATGTCACCAACCTGGGTGTGTCGCTTTCCACCTATGCGGGCGTGTTCCAGACGATCGGCTTCGTCGCCATTGGCTTCGGGCTGTTGCTGCTGGTTCTTTCGCCCTGGCTCACACGCTGGATGCACGGAGTTCATTGATGAAACGTTCCGCCTTGCTGGCCTCGCTCGCGCTGCTGGGGGCCTGCGCAACAACCGGCAAACCCGCCGAAACCGCCGGTTCCGCACCGGCGCCCGTGTTGCAGGGCGGAAGCCCCGCCGCCGAGGCCGAGTGGAAATCCACCTATCATGCGTGGCCCGGCGTGCCGACGGTGGTGCGCAACGTCACCATCTTCGACGGCAAGGGCGGGCGGATCGACCGGGGCGCCGTCAGGTTCGAAAAAGGCCGCGTCACCTCGATCGGGCAGACGGTCGATGAAGCAGGCGCAACCGTGATCGACGGCAACGGCAAGTGGGTGACGCCCGGCATCATCGACATCCACTCGCACCTCGGCGCCTATCCGTCGCCGGGGGTTTCCGCCCATTCCGACGGCAACGAGGCAACCGCCCCGGCGCGGCCCGAAGTGTGGTCGATCCATTCGGTCTGGCCGCAGGATCCGGGCTTCGGCCGCGCACTTGCGGGCGGCGTGACGGTGCTGACCATCCTCCCCGGCTCGGCTAACCTGTTCGGCGGCCGTGGGGCCACGCTGAAGAATGTCTATGGCCGCACCGCCGAAGACATGCTGATGCCGGGCGCGCCATGGGTTCTGAAGATGGCATGCGGTGAAAACCCGAAGCGGGTCTATGGCAGCAAGGGCCAGATCCCCAGCACGCGCATGGGCAACATCGCTGTCACGCGGCAGACATGGGCCAACGCCCGCGATTATCAGGCCCGGATGAAAACGGCCAAGGGGCCGCAAAAGCGCGACTTGCAGATGGAAACGCTGGCTGGCGTTCTGGAAGGGAAAATCCTGATCCAGAACCACTGCTATCGCGCCGACGAGATGGCGAACATGATCCGCATCTCGAAGGAGTTCGGCTACAAGATTGCCGCCTTCCACCACGCGGTCGAAGGCTACAAGATCACCGACATGCTGCGCGGGGAAGGCATCTGTGCCGCCATGTGGGCCGACTGGTGGGGCTTCAAGATGGAAAGCTATGACGGCATCCGCGAGAACCTGCCGTTCCTGCACGCCAGCGGCGGCTGCGCCATCACCCATTCCGATGATGCCGACGGCATCCAGCGGCTGAATCAGGCAACGGCCAAGGCGCTGGCGCATGGCCGCCGCATGGGATTGCAGATCCGCGACGAGGAAGCCTGGACGTGGATCGGGATCAACCCGGCCAAGGCGTTGGGCATCGCCGACAAGGTTGGCAGCCTGGAACCGGGGAAGCAGGCCGATGTGGTGCTGTGGAACGGCAATCCGCTTTCGGTCTATTCGCGCCCCGAGAAGGTGTGGATCGACGGCGCGCTGCTCTATGATACCGACGACCCGGCCCGACGGCCCGTATCCGACTTTGAACTGGGCCAGCCCGGCGAGGGAGACCGCAAATGAGGAAGCTGCTTCTCGCCCTGCTG
>NZ_DBNHFX010000042.1:0-19775 GCF_057137845.1 Sandaracinobacteroides sp.
ATCCAGGCACCAAGGCCAATCTGGCCCGCATCCTGTGTTCGGGGCGGCTGGCCGGCACCGGCAAGATGGTGATTTTGCCTGTCGATCAGGGCTTCGAGCATGGCCCGGCCCGCAGCTTCGCAGTGAATCCGCCCGCCTATGATCCGCACTATCATTTCCAGCTTGCGATCGACGCCGGGCTGAATGCCTATGCGGCGCCGCTCGGGATGCTGGAAGCCGGCGCCGACACCTTCGCCGGGCAGATTCCGACGATCCTGAAGGTCAACAGCTCGAATAGCTGGGCGACCAGCATCGACCAGGCGGTGACGGGCGGCGTCGACGACGCGCTGCGTCTCGGCTGCTCGGCCATCGGCTTCACCATCTATCCGGGCGCCGACGATGTGTTCGGCATGATGGAGGAAGTCCGCGAATTGATCGCCGAGGCGAAGTCGGTCGGGCTGGCGACGGTCGTCTGGTCGTATCCGCGTGGCGGCAAGCTGTCGAAGGACGGCGAACTGGCGCTGGATGTCGGCGCCTATGCCGCCCACATGGCGGCGCTGCTGGGCGCACACATCATCAAGGTGAAACTGCCGAGCGACCATATCGAGCAGAAGGACGCGCAGAAGGCCTATCAGGGCGGCGACTGGTCGACCCAGGCCAGGCGCGTGGCGCACGTCATGCAGGCGTCGTTCGAAGGCCGTCGCCTTGTGGTGTTCTCGGGCGGGGCGGCCAAGGGCGCAGACGCCGTCTACGACGACGCGCGCGCCATCCGCGATGGCGGTGGCAATGGCTCGATCATCGGCCGCAACAGCTTTCAGCGCCCGCGCGACGAGGCTCTGGCGCTGCTCGACCGGATCGTGCGCATCTACCTCAACAAGGAATGAGCGATCCGCTGGAAGAATTTGGCAGGGAGGTTCGCCCTCCCTGCCAGCTTTACCTGATCTCGCCGCCTGCGTTCGATCTGCGGGCGCATGCCGGGGATTTGGCGCGCGCGCTGGCTGCAGGCGGGGTTGCTGCCTACCAGTTGCGCCTGAAAGACCAGCCCGACGACGTAGTGCTGGAGGCGGCCGAACGGTTACTGCCGATCTGCCGCGAGGCCGACGTCGCCTTCATCATGAACGACCGCGCCGACCTGGCACATGCGTGCGGCGCGGATGGCGTGCACCTCGGGCAAACCGACGGAGATCCTGCAGAGGCCCGCCGCCTGCTGGGCCGTGAGGCGCAGATCGGCGTCACCTGCAACGCAAGCCGACATCTGGCGATGGACGCCGGAGAGAGCGGCGCTGACTATGTGGCGTTCGGTTCCTTTTTTCCGACCGCCACCAAAAACGTAAAGCATTACGCCGAACCGGAAATCCTGCGCTGGTGGACTTCGATCAGCCCGATCCCCTGTGTAGCGATCGGCGGCATAACGGCGGCGAACTGCCAGCCGCTGGTGGCGGCCGGTGCCGATTTTCTGGCGGTGTCAGCGGCGGTCTGGTCTGCGGACCTGTCGGACGTAGCCGTATCCGCCTTTCAGCAGGCGATCAGGAGCGCGAAATGAGGAATGCGATGCTTGGCGCACTGCTGTTGCCGGCCCTTGCCGCGATGGCGCCGGCGCCTGCCGTTTCACCGGCAACTCTGTCGAAGGACGTTCAGGTGCTGGCGTCCGACGCGTTCGAGGGGCGGGCGCCCGGCGGCGCCGGAGAGGAGCGCACGATCCGCTACCTCGTCGAGCGCATGACGGCGATCGGTCTGCAACCCGCCGGAGACAATGGCGGCTGGACGCAGGCCGTCAGGCTGCTGCACACGCGCTTGGGCGACGGGCCGATCGCCGCCGGCGACATCCCGCTGAAGCGCAATGTCGACATCTACCTGTCCACCCAGCAGCCGGTGGACAAGGTGGAATTCGACAATGTTCCTATGGTGTTCGTCGGCTATGGCGTGACCGCGCCCGAGCGCGGGTGGGACGATTTCAAGGACGTCGACGTGCGCGGCAAGGTCATCGTCATGCTGGTGAACGACCCGGACTTCCGCAGCCAGCCCGGCGACGACGCGCATGACCTGTTCGGCGGCCGCCGCATGACCTATTATGGCCGCTGGCCCTACAAATACGAAGAGGCTGTGCGGCGCGGCGCGGTTGGCGCGCTCATCATCCACGAGAATGAAGGCGCCGCCTACGGCTGGCAGACGGTAATCGCCCCGGCGAGCGAGAATTTCGACCTTGCGGGCGGCGGCGGCGGCCCGAGGCTTCGTGCGCAGGGCTGGATCTCGCAGGAGTATGCACGCAGGCTGTTCCGCGACGCAGGACTGGATTTCGAACAGCAGATGCAAGCCGCACGCAGCAAGGCGTTCCGGCCGGTCTATTTGCGCGCCGAATTTTCGGCCGGTCTGCCCGTCTGGCATGAAACGACGGTCAGCCACAATCTGCTGGGCAAGCTGCCGGGCAAGACCCGGCCGAACGAAGCGATCCTGTTCGGCGCCCACTGGGATGCGTTCGGCATCGGCCCGGCCGACGCCAAGGGGCAGACGATCCGTCACGGCGCGAACGACGATGCGCTGGGCGTTGCAGCGACGCTGGAAATGGCGCGGATGTTCCGCGAAACCGGACCGACCGACCGGACCTTGCTGTTCGGCCTGTGGACAGCCGAGGAACGGCTGCTGCTGGGATCCGAATATTATGCGCGCAACCCGGTGGTGCCGCTGGCGCAGACGGTTGCCAATTATACCTTCGACGTGATGAACACAGGCGGACCGTCGCACGACCTGTTGCTGGTGGGCGACGGGCAGAACGAACTGGAAGCCGATCTGGCGAAGGCGGCTGCAGCGATCGGACGGCGGGTGACGCCGGAAACCCTGCCGGAACGCGGGCTGTTCTATCGCGCCGACCATCTTTCGGTTGCGCGCCAGGGGGTGCCGACGCTGTTGCTGATGGCCATGAGCGGGGCGCCCGATCTGGTGGAGGGCGGCCGCGAGGCAGGCAACCGCTGGCTTGAGGGCTATATGGCCTGCTACCATCAGGCCTGCGACGCATGGACGCCGGAACTCGATTTCCGGGGGGCCGCCGACGACGCCGATCTGGTGTTCCGGATCGCCCGCGATCTGGCCAATTCCGCCCGCTGGCCCGAATGGCGCGAGGGATCGGAGTTTCGCGTCATCCGCCAGAAATCCCGCACCGGCACCGGCGCGCGCTGACGGGGGGCGCTGCGCGCCCTCTTGCCGGTTGGCCGCGCGCCCGCTAGAGGCACGCGGCCCTTTTTGCATCCCCACAGGTGAAACCCATGAAGATCAGCGGCGTGGACATCCGTCCCGGCAACATCATCGAATATGAAGGCGGTATCTGGCGTGCGGTGAAGACGCAGCACACCCAGCCCGGCAAGGGCGGCGCCTATATGCAGGTCGAGATGAAAAACCTGATCGACGGCCGCAAGACCAACGTGCGCTTCCGGTCGGCTGAAACCGTGGAGCGTGTTCGACTCGACACCAAGGATTTCCAGTATCTCTATGCCGAGGACGACAACCTCGTGTTCATGGACAAGGACAGCTACGATCAGGTCACGCTGCCGAAGGACCTGCTGGGGGAAGCGGCTGCGTTCCTGACCGACGGCATGGACGTGTCGATGGAACTGTATGAAGAGCGTCCGATTTCCGTGCAGTTGCCGGAACAGGTTGAAGCAACCATCGTCGAGGCCGACGCCGTGGTGAAGGGGCAGACGGCTTCGTCGTCCTACAAGCCGGCGGTGCTGGAAAACGGCGTTCGCGTGATGGTGCCGCCGCATATCGGCACCGGCACACGCATCGTCGTCGACGTCTACGAACAGACCTATGTTCGCCGGGCCGACTGAGCAGCAGCCATGAGCCAGTCCGCCATCATCACCGTGATCGATCGCGCCTGCCGCAAGGCAGGGACACGCCTGCGCCGCGATTTCGGTGAAGTCGCGCAGTTGCAGGTTTCCAAAAAAGGCCCGGCCGATTTCGTGACGCAGGCCGACCGGACCTGCGAAAATACGCTGGTCGAGGAACTGCGGCGCGCCAGGCCGGGCTGGGGCTTCCTGCTGGAGGAAGGCGGCGAAATGCCCGGCGATGAGGAAAACGCGCCGCGTTTCGTGATCGATCCGCTGGATGGCACCACGAATTTCCTGCACGGAATCCCGCACTTCGCCATCTCGGTTGGCGTCGAACATATGGGCGTGCAGGTCGCGGGGGTCGTCTATCAGCCGCTGACCGACGAAACCTTCTGGGCCGAGCGCGGCCGCGGTGCCTGGCTGCACAATGCGCGGCTGAGGGTGTCGGGCCGGCGCGACATGGCCGAGGCGCTGGTGGCGACGGGGATTCCCTATCGCGGCCATGGCGATCAGGCGCGGTTCGAGTCGATTCTGGGCCGGGTGATCCCGGAAGTGGCGGGCGTGCGCCGGTTTGGCGCTGCAAGCCTCGACCTCGCATGGGTTGCGGCAGGCCGCTACGACGGGTTCTGGGAAGAAGGCCTGTCGCACTGGGATGTCAGCGCAGGCATGCTGCTGGTGCGGGAAGCCGGCGGCTTCGTCTCGGACTTCCGTGGCTCCGAGAAGATGCTGGAACGGCGGGAAATCATCGCCGCCAACGATCAGATCCACTCGCGGTTGCATCGCCTGATCGCCGGGGCTGTTCGCTAGCGCGGATTTGCCGCAACATAGCGCGCGTTTTGCGGCCAGCCTGCGCCCGGCAAGGCTTGCCGCGACTCGTCGCCTTGCCTAGAGGAGCGCCATGCCAGAGCTATCCGACATCGGGCGGGAATATCTTCCCATCCTGCTTTTCTTCGGCGTTGCCATCGCGTTCGCGGTGATCTTCGCCGGGCTACCGGTCCTCGTCTCCAACCTGATGGCGACGAACAAACCCTACGCCGACAAGCTGACCGAATATGAAAGCGGCTTTCCGGCATTTTCGTCGGCGCGCGGCCGTTTCGACGTGCGCTTCTATCTGGTGTCGATCCTGTTCATCATCTTCGATCTGGAAGTCGCGTTCCTGTTTCCGTGGGCCGTCAGCCTGAAGCACATGGGGGCCGAACTGGTGTTCGCCTGGGGCTCGATGATGGTGTTTCTGGGCGTGCTGACGATCGGCTTCATCTATGAATGGAAGAAGGGGGCGCTGGATTGGGAATGAGCAGCACGCTTCTCTCTCCGGAAGCCGGCAATGACCGGTTCTTCGCCGATGTGAATTCGGAACTGTCGAACAAGGGTTTCCTTGTCGCCAGCCTCGAAGATCTGACGACATGGGCGCGCACCGGTTCGCTGTGGTGGATGACGTTCGGCCTTGCCTGTTGCGCGGTCGAGATGATGCACGCGTCGATGCCGGACTATGACATGGAGCGTTTCGGCGCCGCGCCGCGCGCGTCTCCGCGTCAGTCCGACGTGATGATCGTGGCGGGCACGCTCTGCAACAAGATGGCTCCGGCGCTGCGCCGCGTCTATGACCAGATGCCCGAACCGCGCTACGTGATCAGCATGGGAAGCTGCGCCAACGGCGGCGGCTATTACCATTACAGCTATTCGGTGGTGCGCGGCTGCGACCGCATCGTCCCGGTCGACATCTATGTGCCCGGTTGCCCGCCAACCGCCGAGGCGCTGCTCTATGGCATCATGGCTTTGCAGCGGAAGATCCGCCGCGCCAGCAGCTTCGAGAGATAGGCCAGTGTCGCATCTGCCGAAATACGCGGGCAATGAAGGCATTGCCGACCGCGCCGGGGAACTTCTTGGTGGCGATCTGCTGGAAGCGGTCGAGGCTGTTGGCGAACTGACGCTGATCGTCCGCCGCGAGAGCCTGTATGTGGTGCTGGGGCGGCTGCGCGATGCACCCGATCTGGCGTTCGACCAGATGCTGGACATCGCCGGCGCCGACTACCCGGAGCGCGAGCAGCGTTTCGATGTTTCCTACCACCTGCTGAGCATGCGCCATAACCGGCGGCTGCGGGTGAAGGTGCTGACCGATGAACGGGCGCCCGTGCCGTCGATCGTCGGCATGTATCCAAACGCCGGCTGGCTGGAGCGTGAAGTCTGGGATTGCTATGGCGTCTGGTTCGAGGGCAACTCCGACCTTCGCCGCATTCTGACTGACTATGGCTTCGAAGGGCACCCCTTCCGCAAGGATTTCCCGCTGACGGGTCATGTCGAACTGCACTACTCGGAAGAGCAGGGGCGTGTCGTCTATGCGCCGGTCAGGCTGAAGCAGGATTTCCGCAGCTTCGACTTTCTCAGTCCGTGGGAAGGACAGCGCACCCTCCCCGGCGACGAGAAGGCATCTGCGCCGGAGGGCGGGCAATGAGCGAGCATCTGATCGCCGAACTTCTGGAAGGGCAGGCCGTCGACCCGACGCTGCTGGTGGGCGAAAGCCGCATCCAGAACTACATGATCAACTTCGGACCGCAGCACCCGGCCGCGCACGGCGTGCTGCGCCTGGTGATGGAGCTGGATGGCGAAATCATCGAGCGCTGCGACCCGCACATCGGGCTGTTGCATCGCGGCACCGAAAAGCTGTGTGAATACAAGACCTACCTGCAGGCGCTCCCGTATATGGATCGCCTCGACTATTGCAGCCCGATGTCGATGGAGCATTCCTATGTGCTCGCCATCGAAAAGCTGCTGGGTGTCGTGGTGCCGCTGCGCGGACAACTGATCCGCGTGCTCTGGGCCGAGATCATGCGGATCTCGAACCACCTGCTGAACCTTGGCTCGCATGGCATGGACGTGGGCGGCCTGACGCCGATCCTGTGGTTCTTTGCCGAGCGCGAGAAGATCTACCGTTTTTCGGAACGGGTGTCGGGCGCGCGTATGCATGCGGCCTATTTCCGCCCCGGCGGCGTCCATCAGGACATGCCGGCGGGCCTTGCTGAAGACATTCGCGTCTGGGCAGAGGCATTTCCGCGCGTGATCGGTGATGTCGTCACCATTCTGGGCGAGAACCGCATCTTCAAGCAGCGCAACGTCGATATCGGCGTCATCACGGCGCAGGAAGCGATTGCCTGGGGTTTCACCGGGCCGTGCCTGCGCGGTTCGGGCATTCCGTGGGACTTGCGCAAGAGCCAGCCCTATGAATGCTATGCCGACCTCGATTTCGAGATTCCGGTCGGCCGCAACGGCGACTGCTATGACCGCTGGGTGGTCCGCATCGAGGAAATGCGCCAGTCGGTGAAGCTGATCATCCAGTGCCTCGACCGGTTGCAGGCCTGCGAAGGCGAGCCGGTTCTTGCCCCGGCGTTCGACGTGGTGCCGCCGCGCCGGGCCGACATGAAGCGCTCGATGGAGGCGCTCATCAACCACTTCAAGCTCTATACCGAGGGCTTCAAGGTGCCGGCTGGCGAAGTCTATGTCGCGACCGAAAGCCCCAAGGGCGAGTTCGGCATTTATCTGGTGTCGGATGGCACCAACCAACCGTATCGCTGCCACATCCGGGCGACCGGCATGAGCCACCTGCAGGCAATGGACTTCCTGCTGAAAGGGCACATGCTGGCCGACGCTCCGGCAGTGCTGGGCAGCCTCGACATCGTGTTCGGAGAGGTCGACCGGTGAGCGATTTCAGCGATTTCCAGTGGACTGAAGCCAATGCGCACGAAGTTGAGCGCATCATCGGGCGTTATCCCAAGGGCCGTGAGGCGTCGGCGATCATGCCGCTGCTGTGGCTGGCGCAATACCAGATGCAACAGCAGACCGGCATCGCCTGGCTGCCGCTGCCGGTGATCGAGTTCGTGGCGGCGCAGATCGGTGTGCCGAAGATGCGGGCGATGGAAGTCGTCAGCTTTTACACGATGTACAATCCAAAGCCGGTCGGCCGCTATCATGTGCAGGTGTGCGGCACGACGCCGTGCATGTTGCGCGGCTCCGACGATGTGCTGCGCGCCTGCGCCGACAAGGGGCTGAAGAAGGGCGAAGTGACCGGCGATGGCCTGTTCTCGCTCTCCGAGGTGGAATGCATCGGCTGCTGCGCCAATGCGCCTGTGGTGCAGATCAACGACGACAATTTCGAAGACCTGACCTACGATACCATGACCACCATCCTCGAAGACCTGATCGCAGGCCGCACGCCGAAAACCGGCAGTGCGATCGGCCGCACCGCGAGCTGCCCCGAAGGCGGCCCGACAACCCTGACGGAAATCGCCTGATGCTTGCCGACAAGGATCGCATCTTCACCAATCTCTATGGCTTCCAGCCGTGGGGGATCGAGCACGCGATGCAGCGTGGCGATTGGGCCGGCACGCGCGAACTGATGGCGCTGGGCCAGGACGCCATCATCCAGAAGGTGAAGGATTCGGGCCTTCGCGGTCGTGGCGGCGCCGGCTTCTCGACAGGCATGAAGTGGAGCTTCATGCCCAAGGAATCGAAGGACGGGCGCCCGAGCTTTCTGGTGGTGAACGGCGACGAGTCCGAGCCGGGGTCCTGCAAGGACCGCGAGATCATCCGCCACGATCCGCACAAGCTGGTGGAAGGCGCGCTGATCGCAGGTTTCGCGATGCGCGCGCGGGCTGCCTATATCTACATTCGCGGCGAATATATCCGCGAGGCCGAAGTGCTGTTCGCAGCGGTCGAGGAAGCATACCAGAAGGGTTTTCTGGGCAAGAACGCCTGCGGTTCCGGCTATGACTTCGACGTGTTCGTGCACCGTGGCGCGGGCGCCTACATCTGCGGCGAAGAAACCGCGATGATCGAAAGCATCGAGGGCAAGAAGGGGCAGCCGCGCCTGAAGCCGCCGTTCCCGGCAGGGGCTGGGCTGTATGGTTGCCCGACGACGGTGAACAACGTCGAGTCGATCGCGGTCGTGCCGACGATCCTGCGCCGTGGGCCTGAGTGGTTTGCCGGGTTCGGCAGGCAGAATAATCACGGCACCAAGCTGTTTCAGATTTCCGGACATGTGAACCGCCCGTGCGTCGTCGAGGACGCCATGAGCGTATCGTTCCGCGAACTGATCGAAACCCATTGCGGCGGTATTCGCGGTGGCTGGGACAACCTTCTGGCGGTCATCCCCGGCGGATCGTCGGTGCCGCTGGTGCCCGCGCACCAGATCATCGATGCGCCGATGGATTTCGACGGACTGCGTGAACTGAAATCAGGGCTTGGGACCGCTGCCGCGATCGTGATGGACAAGTCGACGGACGTGATCCGCGCGATTGCCCGGCTTTCCTACTTCTACAAGCACGAAAGCTGCGGCCAGTGCACGCCGTGCCGCGAAGGCACCGGCTGGATGTGGCGGGTGATGCAGCGGCTGGTGACCGGCGACGCCGAGCCGCATGAAATCGACACGCTGCTGGAAGTCACGACGCAGGTCGAGGGACACACCATCTGTGCACTGGGCGATGCAGCCGCCTGGCCCATTCAGGGCCTGATTCGCCATTTTCGCCCTGAAATCGAAGCGCGCATAGCCAAGCGCCGGGGCTTCGTCGATGTGCCCGCCATGGCGCAGGCAGGGGAATAAGCCATGCCCAAGCTGACCGTTGACGGGATCGAAGTGGAAGTGCCGGCCGGCGCCACGGTGATGCAGGCCTGCGAAGCGGCCGGCAAGGAAATCCCGCGCTTCTGCTACCACGAGCGTCTGTCCATCGCCGGCAACTGCCGCATGTGCCTGGTCGAGGTTTCGCCGGGGCCGCCGAAGCCGCAGGCGAGCTGCGCACTGCCCGCTGCCGAAGGACAGGTCATCAGCACGACCAGCCCGATGGTGAAGAAGGCGCGGGAAGGGGTGATGGAGTTCCTCCTCATCAACCACCCGCTGGATTGCCCGATCTGCGATCAGGGCGGCGAGTGCGATCTGCAGGACCAGGCGATCGCCTATGGCCGTGGCGGCAGCCGCTTTGCCGAAAACAAGCGCGCCGTGACCGAAAAGCACATGGGTCCGCTGATCAAGACGGTGATGACGCGCTGCATCCATTGCACGCGCTGCATCCGCTTTGCCGAGGAAGTCGGTGGCGCCATGGAAATCGGCGCGCTGAACCGTGGCGAGGACATGCAGATCAGCACCTTCCTCGAAACCACGGTGACGACCGAACTGTCGGGCAACATCATCGACTTGTGCCCGGTCGGCGCGCTGACTTCGAAACCGGCTGCGTTCAGCGTGCGTGCGTGGGAACTGAAGCGCACCGATGCGATCGACGCGATGGATGCGGTCGGCACCAACATCGTCGCCGGAACCCGGTCTGGCGCGGTGATGCGGGTGACGCCGCGCGTCAACGACGATGTGAACGAGGAATGGGTGGCCGACGCCGGCCGCTTCGGCGTCGACGGGCTGCGCGAGCGCAGGCTCGATCGGCCGTGGGTCAGGGTGAACGGCGAATTGCAGCCGGCGACGTGGCCGCAGGCGTTTGCGGCCGTCAAGGCGGCGCTTGCCGGCACGACGCCCGACAAGGTTGCAGCACTTGCCGGCAACCTCTCGGCGGTCGAGGATCTGGTGGCCGCGAAGGATGTTCTGGCGGCCTCCGGCGTAACCCGGTTCGAATGCCGGACCGACGGCGCGGCCTATCAGGGGCCTGCGGCACACTGGCGCTTCAACACGACGATTGCGGCGCTGGAAACGGCGGACGTGATCCTGATCGTCGGCGCCGACCCGCGCTATGATGCGCCGCTGGTGAACAGCCGTATCCGCAAGGCCGTGCGCCGTCGTGGTGCAACCGTGTTCCGCATCGGTTCGGGCAGCGATCCGCGCTACGAGATCACCGAACTGGGAGACGATCTCGGCCTGCTGGCAGCGCTTCCTGCCGAGGTGCGCGCAAAGCTTGACGCTGCGCAACGGCCAGCGATCCTGATCGGCAGCCGCAACGCCTCCGCTGAAGTGCTGGCTGCGGCGCATGCCCTGACGCCGTTGTTCGTCAAAGATGGTTGGCAGGGCTTCAACATTCTGCACGACGCCGCGTCGCGCGTCGGGGCGATGACGGCGGGCTGGGCTGGCGAAGGGCTGGAGGCGCTGTCGGCGCATCCGCCGGCCGTATTGTTCCTGCTGGGTGTCGATGAACTGGCGCTGGCGCCGTTCGGCGGATCGACCAAGATCTACATCGGCCACCATGGCGATCGGGGTGCGGCGGTTGCCGACGTCATCCTGCCGGGCGCTGCTTACACCGAAAAGCCCGCAACCTTCGTCAATATGGAAGGCCGCGTGCAGCGATCGCTTCGTGCAACCTTCCCGCCCGGCGACGCGCGCGAGGACTGGAGCATTTTCCGCGCGCTGGCCGACGTGCTGGGGCACAAGCTTGGCTATGACAGCCTCGACCAGCTGCGTGCCCGCATCAACCGCGAGTGGCCGGAACTCGGCGCCGAGGGGCTGACCGTGGCACCGTGGCAGGCAGCCACGCTGGCTGCCGCGCAGCCGTCCGGCCCGGCGCGGCCGCGTGCCACAGACTATTACAGCAGCAACCCGATCCTGCGCGCCAGCCCGACCATGCGGACCTGCGTCGCCGAGATCCTCGAGGGCCGCGAGCCCGTTCTGGAGGCCGCGGAATAATGGTGCAATTCTTCCAGAACTGGATGGGGCAGGGGCTGGGCTGGTTCGTCGCTCACCTGATCCTGATCCTGCTGATCGCGCTGCCGGTGATGCTGTGCATGGCGCTCTCGACATGGGTGGACCGCAAGGTCTGGGCGGCGATGCAGATGCGTCGCGGGCCGAACGTGGTCGGACCGATCGGGGTGATGCAGCCCTTCGCCGACGGCCTGAAACTGTTCCTGAAGGAAACGATCGTGCCTTCGGGCGCGAACAAGGGCGTGTTCTTCATCGCGCCGATCATCACCTTCGTGCTTGCGCTGGTTGCGTGGGCGGTGATCCCGTTCGATGCGGGCTGGGTGCTGGCGGATATCAACGTCGGCCTGCTGTTCCTGTTCGCGGTATCGTCGATGGGTGTCTATGGGATCATCATGTCGGGTTGGGCTTCCAACTCGAAATACCCGTTCCTGGGCGGCCTGCGCTCTGCGGCGCAGATGGTTTCCTACGAAGTGTCGATCGGTTTCGTCATCGTCACGGTCGTGCTCTATGCCTCAAGCTTCAACCTGACCGACATCGTCGAGAGCCAGCGCGGCAACATCCTTGGCTTAGTGAACGGCAACCTGTTCAACCCGCTGCTGTTTCCGATGGGTGTGGTGTTCCTGATCTCGGCGCTTGCGGAAACCAACCGGCCGCCGTTCGATCTTCCCGAGGCTGAAGCTGAACTGGTCGCCGGTTATCAGGTCGAATATTCGTCGATGACGTTCGCGCTGTTTTTCCTCGGCGAGTATATGAACATCCTGCTGATGTGCGCGCTCACCAGTATCCTGTTCCTTGGCGGCTATCTGCCGCCGGTGAACTGGGCGCCGCTGTATCTGGTGCCGGGGATCATCTGGATGTTCGCGAAGATCGTGTTCATGTTCTTCGTGTTCGCATGGGTAAAGGCCACCGTGCCGAGGTATCGCTATGACCAGCTGATGCGTCTGGGCTGGAAGATCTTCCTGCCGCTGTCGCTGTTCTGGGTGGTGCTGGTTTCCGGCTGGCTCGTGTTCACCGGTCATTTCTCGGGAGGGGCAGCATGAGCATCGCCCAAGCCGCCAAGTCGATGTTGCTGTGGGACATGATCCTCGGCCACTGGCTGTCGTTCAGATACATGTTCCGCCCCAAGAGCACGATCAACTACCCCTATGAAAAGGGGGCGATCAGCCCAAGGTTTCGTGGTGAACATGCGCTGCGCCGCTATCCCAACGGCGAGGAACGCTGCATCGCATGCAAGCTGTGCGAGGCGATCTGCCCGGCGCAGGCGATCACGATCGAGGCCGAACCGCGCGACGACGGCAGCCGCCGCACCACGCGCTACGACATCGACATGACGAAGTGCATCTATTGCGGCTTCTGCCAGGAGGCGTGCCCGGTGGATGCCATCGTCGAAGGCCCGAACTTCGAGTTCGCAACCGAAACCCGCGAGGAGTTGCTGTATGACAAGCAGAAGCTGCTCGCGAACGGTGAGCGGTGGGAACGCGCGATTGCCGCGAACCTTGCCGCTGACGCTCCCTATCGCTAACGGCAGGCCCGCACGATGACCAACCCAGCACAAGGCAGAGGCCAGCCGTGATTCAGGCAGCCATATTCTATCTGTTCGCCACCGTTGTGGTCCTCTCGGGCCTGATGGTGATCCTTGCGCGCAACCCCGTGCACTCGGTGTTGTGGCTGATCCTCGCCTTCTTCAACGCCGCCGGGCTGTTTCTGGTGATCGGCGCCGAGTTCATCGCGATGATCCTCGTCATCGTCTATGTCGGCGCGGTTGCGGTGCTGTTCCTGTTCGTGGTGATGATGCTCGACATCGACTTCGTCGCCTTGCGCGCCGGGTTTGCCCGTTATCTGCCGCTGGGGCTGATGCTGGGCCTCGTGCTTGCCGTCGAGCTGGTGACGGTCGGGTTCTTCTGGCAGTTCGGCGATCTGGCGCTGCAAGCGCGTGCTGCACCGGTTCCGGCTGCCAGTGCCGGGCTTTCCAACACGCAGGCGATCGGCACCATCCTCTACACGGATTATGTCTATGTGTTCCAGCTTGCAGGCATGGTGCTGCTTACGGCGATGGTCGGCGCGATCGTGCTGTCGCTGCGGCGCCGACCGGGCGTGAAGCGCCAGGATGTCGGCCGGCAGAACGCGCGGACGACCGTGAACGCGATTACCGTCACCCGGCCCGAAGTCGGCGCTGGCGTGGATACCAGCGGGGGCGTGAAATGATCGGGATCGGCCATTATCTGGCGGTTGGCGCCATGCTGTTCACGCTGGGCGTGTTCGGCATCTTCATCAACCGCAAGAACATCATCATCATCCTGATGTCGATCGAACTGATCCTGCTGGCGGTGAACGTGAACCTCGTCGCATTCTCGGTCTTCCTGAACGACATGGTCGGGCAGGTGTTCGCGATGTTCGTGCTGACCGTTGCAGCAGGCGAAGCCGCGATCGGGCTTGCGATCCTCGTCGTCTATTTCCGTAAACGCGGGACCATCGCCGTCGACGATGTCCGCCAGATGCGCGGCTGATCCCATGATACAGGCCATTGTCTTTCTTCCCCTCGTCGCGTTCCTGATTGCCGGCATCGGCAACCGGGCGCTTGGCAACACCGCCGCCAAGGCGATCACCACGGGCGCGCTGTTCATCTCGTGCGCACTGTCGTGGGTGACGTTCATCGGCCTGATGGCCGGCAACCCCGCGCAGGACGTGGTCCTGGCAGACTGGTTCTCCAGCGGAACGCTGTCGGTCACATGGGCGCTGAAGGTCGACATGCTGACGGGGGTGATGCTGGTCGTCATCACTTCGGTGTCGGCGCTGGTGCACCTTTATAGCTGGGGCTACATGGCCGAAGATCCCGACCAGCCCCGCTTCTTTGCCTATCTGTCGCTGTTCACGTTCGCCATGCTGGCGCTGGTAACGGCCGACAATCTGGTGCAGGTCTATTTCGGCTGGGAAGGCGTCGGTCTGGCGTCCTACCTGCTGATCGGCTTCTGGTACGAAAAGCCTTCGGCCTGGGCCGCTGCGATCAAGGCGTTCGTGGTGAACCGCGTGGGCGACTTCAGCCTGATGCTGGGTGTCTTCGCGCTGTTCATGCTGTTCGGCACCATCGACATCGATACGATCCTTGCCGGTGTTCCAGCGGCGAAGGGCGCGACGTTCAGCTTCCTCGGCTATCAGGTCGATGCGATCACGACGATTGCGCTGCTGCTGTTCGTTGGCGCCATGAGCAAATCCGCGCAGGTGCCGCTGCACACCTGGCTTCCCGACGCGATGGAAGGCCCGACGCCTGTGTCGGCCCTCATCCACGCGGCAACGATGGTGACTGCGGGCGTTTTTCTGGTGTGCCGCATGTCGCCACTTTACGAGGCCAGCGTGACTGCCTCGACCGTCGTCACCTATGTCGGCGCGCTGACGGCGATCTTCGCCGCAACGGTTGCGACCACACAGAACGACATCAAGCGGGTGATCGCCTATTCGACCTGTTCGCAGCTTGGCTATATGTTCTTTGCAGCAGGCGTCGGCGCCTATGGGGCGGCGATGTTCCACCTGTTCACGCACGCCTTCTTCAAGGCGCTGCTGTTCCTTGGCGCCGGTTCGGTCATCCACGCGATGCACCACGAGCAGGACATGCGGCATTACGGTGCGCTCAGGAAGGCGATCCCGTTCACCTTCTGGATCATGGTCATCGGCACCATCGCGATTACCGGTGTGAACTATACGTCGGGCTATTTCTCGAAGGACGCCGTGCTGTTCGCTGCATGGGAATCCGGCACCGAAGCAGGGCGCGTGGCGTTCTTTGCCGGCGTGTTCGCGGCGTTGCTCACCAGCTTCTACAGTTGGCGGCTGATCTTCCTGACCTTTTATGGCGACGCGCGCTGGGCGGGATCGGAGCATATCCAGCACACCCTGCACGACCAAGCGGGCCACGAAGATCATGCGGCCGATCACGCGCATCACCACGGCACGACGGGGACTGGCGGATACCACCCGCACGAAAGCCCGGGCGTGATGCTGATCCCGCTGGCGGTGCTTGGTTTTGGCGCGCTGTTTGCCGGCGCGATCTTCAACGATCGCTTCGTCGGCGGCGATGAAACCGCCTTCTGGCAGGGCACCATAGTCCACAACGGCGCCTTCTTCGAGAGCCTGCACCATGTGCCCGCGCTGGTGCACTGGGCGCCGGCGATCGTCATGGCGCTGGGTCTGGCGATTGCCTGGGCGGTCTATGTGCGGAATCCCGGATCGGCGGCGCGGTTTGTCGCCATGTTCCGGCAGCTGCACAAGTTCCTCTATAACAAGTGGTATTTCGACGAGCTGTATGATGTGGCCATCGTCCGGCCTGCCAAGTGGTTCGGACGCCTGTTCTGGCAGGGCGGCGACAAGGGGATCATCGACCGCTTCGGCCCGGACGGGGTAAGCGATCTGGTCGCGCAGGGATCGGTGATTTCGCGCCGGTTCCAGTCGGGGCTGGTCTATTCCTACGCTTTGGTGATGCTGCTTGGCGTTGCCGCATTCTTCACCTGGTTCATGGTCCGGTAAGGGGTAACTGATGCTGACGACCATGATCTTGCTGCCGCTTGCTGCTGCGCTGGCGGTGCTCATGCTTCCCGGAGACGAAGCTTCGCGCGCACGGCTGGCACGGCTGACCGGGCTTGGCACGACCATCGTGCTGTTCGTGATGGGGCTGCTGCTATGGTCCCGTTTCGATAACTCGACTGCCGCGTTCCAGTTCGTCGAGCGTTCTGAAGTGTTCGGCGGCCTGCTTAGCTGGCACCTTGGCCTCGATGGCATCAGCCTGATGCTGACGATGCTGTCGGTCTTCCTGATGCCGCTTTCCATTCTGGCGGGCTGGAACTCGGTGAAGACCCGCGTTCCTGAATATATCGCGGCCTTCCTGGTGATGGAGAGCCTGATGATCGGGGTGTTTGCCTCCCTCGACATCTTCCTGTTCTACATCTTCTTCGAAGGCGGGCTGATCCCGATGTATGCCATCATCGGCATATGGGGCGGGCAGCGCCGCATCTACGCCAGCTACAAGTTCTTCCTTTATACCTTCCTTGGTTCGGTGCTGATGCTGCTGGCGATGCTGTGGATCGCGCGCGAGGCAGGCACGACGGACATCCCGGCGCTGATGGCGCATGATTTCCCGCTGAAAGCGCAGACATGGCTGTGGCTTGCATTCTTCGCCAGCTTTGCCGTGAAGGTGCCGATGTGGCCTCTGCACACCTGGCTTCCGGATGCCCACGTCGAGGCGCCGACGGCCGGATCGATGATCCTTGCGGGCGTGCTGCTGAAGATGGGTGGCTACGGCTTCATCCGTTTCTCGCTGCCGATGTTCCCGGATGCTTCGGTGCAGTTCATGTGGCTGGTGTTCGCGCTGTCGATGGTGGCTGTCGTTTACACCAGCCTCGTGGCGCTGGTGCAGTCCGACATGAAGAAACTGATCGCCTATTCGTCGGTCGCGCACATGGCGTTCGTGACGGCCGGCACATTCGCGTTCAACACGCAGGGCCTTGAAGGCGCCATCGTGGTGATGCTGGCGCACGGCGTGGTTTCAGCGGCACTGTTCTACTGTGTGGGCGTCATCTACGAACGGCTGCACACCCGCGAGATCGACCGTTACGGCGGCGTCGCGTCGAACATGCCGTGGTATGCCACCTTCTTCATGATCTTCACCATGTCGTCGATCGCGCTTCCGGGCACGTCGAACTTCATCGGCGAATTCATGTCGCTGTCGGGGGTATTCCTCACTGAAACCCGCGTTGCCTTCGTGATGGCAACCGGGGTCATTCTGGGCGCGGGCTACATGCTGTGGCTCTATGCGCGGGTGATGTTCGGTCCGCAAAAGAATGCTGATGCGGCGGCGATGCCGGATATCTCGGCGCGCGAATGGGCGATTTTCGTGCCGCTGGCCGCAGTCGCTCTGTGGATCGGCCTCTACCCCAAGCCATTCCTTGCACCACTGAAGGCGCCTGTCGAAAGCATCGTGGCGCGCGTCGAACGCGCGAAGCCGCCAAGGACCGCCCACACCAAGATTGCCGGGGTAGGCGCAACGCCCGCCGCCGCACCAATGGCCGGCGCAGGAGAAGTCAGGTGACGCTCGCACAATCCTTGGCCATCGGTATGCCCGAAGTGGTGCTGGCGGCGGGTGCCATCCTGCTGCTGATGTTCGGCGTTTTTCGCGGCAATGATTCCCTGCGCGTTGTCTCGTGGGGGGCGGTGCTTCTGTTCGTTTTCGCCGGGCTGACGGTAGTGGACGATGCTCCGGGCCGTCTGCTTGCGTGGAACGATCTCTATGTCGCCGACAATCTGTCGACCTTCCTGAAGGTTCTGATTCTGGCGGGTGCCGGTGCTACCGTGCTGATGGCGATCCCCTATCTCGAACGGCTGGAAGGCACCCGGTTTGAATTTCCGGTGCTGATCGTGCTGTCGACACTCGGCATGTTCGTCATGGTGTCGGCCAACAACCTGCTGACGCTGTATGTCGGGCTGGAACTGATGAGCCTGTCCGCCTATGTGCTGGCGTCGTATAACCGCGACGACGAGCACTCGTCGGAAGCTGGCCTGAAATATTTCGTGCTGGGTGCACTGGCGTCTGGCCTGCTGCTATATGGCGTAAGCTTGGTTTACGGGTTTGCCGGTTCCACCGATTTCACCGCCATCGCCGCCGCCCTTGGCGGAGAGGGGAGCAATGTCGGCGCGATCATCGGCCTTGTGCTGGTGTTCGCAGGCCTTGCCTTCAAGATCTCGGCCGCACCGTTCCATATGTGGACGCCCGATGTTTATGAAGGCGCGCCGACACCGGTGACGGCATTCTTCGCGTCGGCGCCGAAGGTGGCGGCGATGGGGCTGCTGCTAAGGGTTGCCTTCGATCCGTTCCAGGGCCTCGTCGGCGACTGGCGGCAGATCATCATCTTCATGAGCATCGCCTCGATGCTGCTGGGTGCACTGGGCGCGATCGGCCAGACCAACATCAAGCGTCTGCTTGCCTATTCGGCGATCAACAGCGTCGGTTTCATGCTGATCGGCGTTGCCTCGGCAAGCCCGGCGGGCGTGGCGGCGGTGCTGCTCTATCTGTCGATCTATCTGGTGATGGAAATCGGCGCGTTCATCGTCGTGCTGGCGCTGAAGGATGCCGATGGCCGCCCGGTGGAAACCCTGTCTGACATGGCGGGCCTGGCCCGCACGCGGCCGTGGCTGGCGTCGGCGCTGGCGATCTTCATGCTGTCGCTGGGCGGGGTGCCGCCGCTGTTCGGGTTCATGGCGAAGCTTGCGGTGTTCAACGCTGCGGTCGATGCCGGGCTGTTGCTGCTGGCGGTGATCGGTGTGCTGCTCAGCGTCGTTGCGGCCTATTACTACCTGAAGGTTGTGAAGATCCTGTTCCTCGACCCGCCGGCCGGTGTTGTCGTCGATGACGGCGGTGTGGGGGTGAACAAGGGCATCACGGTGGCGGCCGCAGTATTCTGCTCGCCGGCAGGGTATCTGCTGCTCGGGCCGATGGCGGCAGCGGCAAAGGTCGCTGCGGGCAGCCTGTTCTGATCCTCCATCTGGAAGAAACCGGCTCGACGAACGACTGGCTGCGGGAAAACGCTGCGCGTTTGCCCGATGGGCAGTGGGTACGCGCGGACCGGCAGACCAAAGGCAGAGGGCGCATGGGCCGCGACTGGCAGATGCCGGTCGGCAATCTGGCGATGTCAGGCCTCGTTCGCCCCCGGCCCGGAGAGGGAAATCCTGCCGAACTCGGCTTTGTTGCCGCACTGGCGCTGCATGATGTCGTTTCGCGTTTCGTCGATCCCGGCCTGCTGCAACTTAAGTGGCCGAACGACGTGCTGCTTGCGGGCGCCAAGCTGTCGGGCATCCTGCTGGAGCGCGAAGGCGATGTGCTGGTGCTGGGGATCGGCGTCAATCTGGTGGCGGCGCCACCTTTGCCCGACCGGCCTACGGCAGCCGTCTGCGACCATGGCCCGACCGTCGCCGCTGCCGAATTTGCCGAACTGCTGGCCGAAGCCTTTGCCAAACGCCGCGCGGCGTGGCGTCACGGCGGATTTGCCGCGATCCGCACAGACTGGCTGCAACGTGCGCATCCGCCGGGCACCGAACTGCTGGTGAACCGCGACGGCGCGCGCATCGGCGGGCGCTTTGCGGGCCTGGCGGATGATGGGGCCTTGCACCTGTTGCTGCCTGATGGGGCGCTGTATGTCGTGCATGCGGGCGATGTGTGGCTGGCACCCGCCGCCGGGGAGGGTGGCTGATGCTTCTGGCGATCGATGTCGGCAACACCAATATCGTGTTTGCGCTGGTGGAGGGCGACGAAATCCGCTGGCGGTGGCGCATCTCGACCGACGAGCGCCGCACCGCCGACGAGTATCTGGTCT
>NZ_DBNHFX010000043.1:0-14890 GCF_057137845.1 Sandaracinobacteroides sp.
TTCGGTGGTGATGTGCGCCAGCCGCTTTTCCAGCGCCTCGACGGTGCGGATCACGTCGAACCCCTGCCGGGCGCAGCTCGGGCAACTGACGATCTTCACACCCCGCGCGCGGATGCCCAGCGATTTCAGGATGTGATAGCCAACTTTCACTTCTTCTTCCGGTTCAGCGGAGAGTGAAACGCGGATGGTGTCGCCAACGCCGCCCCACAGCAGCATCCCCAGCCCGATCGAGCTTTTCACCGTGCCGCCGATCAGCCCGCCGGCTTCGGTGATGCCCAGATGCAGCGGATAGTCCGACCGCGCGGCCAGTTCGTTATAGGCCGCAACCGCCAGAAACGGGTCCGATGCCTTCACGCTGATCTTGAAGGCGTGGAAATCCTCGTCCTCCAGCAGCTTTGCATGTTCGAAGGCCGATTCCACCAGCGCCTCGGGGCACGGCTCGCCATATTTCTCCAGCAGGTGCCGCTCCAGGCTGCCGGCATTCACACCGATGCGGATCGAACAGCCGTTGGCCTTGGCTGCGCGCACCACTTCGCGCACCCGGTCGCGCGAACCGATATTGCCGGGGTTGATGCGCAGGCAGGCGGCGCCCGCATCCGCCGCCTCCAGCGCGCGCCGGTAATGAAAGTGGATGTCGGCGATGATCGGCACTTTCGCCGCGCGGGTGATCAGCGGCATCGCCGCCGTCGATTCCTCGGTCGGGCACGACACGCGGACGATATCCGCCCCCACTTCTTCGCAGCGGCGGATCTGGTCGATGGTGGCCGCCGCATCCTCGGTCGGCGTATTGGTCATGGTCTGCACGGTGATCGGCGCATCCCCGCCCACCGGCACCTTGCCGACCATGATCTGCCGCGATTTGCGGCGGTGGATGTCCCGCCAGGGCCGAACCGACATCTAGCGCCCCGCCGAAACCACCACCGTCACCGCGCGGCGGTTTTTCGCCCAGGCCTCCTCGTTCGCGCCATCGACCGCCGGGCGTTCCTTGCCATAGCTGATGATGGTCATGCGATCGACACCGACCCCTTGCGCCGCCAGAAAGTTCTTTGCGGCATTCGCCCGGCGTTCGCCCAGCGCAAGATTGTATTCGCGGGTTCCGCGTTCGTCGGTGTGGCCTTCGATCGCCACGCGCACACCGGCGTTGCGCGCCAGCCAGTCGGCCTGAGCGCCCAGCGTCTGCCGCGCTGCTTCATCAAGTCCATAGCTGTCGAACGGGAACAGGATCGTATCCGAACCCGCCGCTTCCACCAACGCCGCCTGGCTTCCGGGAAGCGCAGTCGAACCAACCTGTTCGGGCGGCGGCACCGTGCCCGCCTGGTCGATCGGCTTGCTGGCCGGAGGCTGTGCCGGCGCCGGCTGCCACGCTTCGGGCGGCAGCACGTCGCGGTTCTTCGAACAGGCCGCCAGCGCCAGCGCGCCGGTCAGCAGCAGGGGAAGGGCGTTCAGTCTCATGCTCTACTCCTTAGCCTCGACCGGCCCGAAGGGGAACCGATCATCGGACAAAATGCACATCCGGGCGCAGTCACTTCAGCAACGGCCCCCAGCTCGGATCGCTCGCGTCAAGCGGCGTGGCGATGGCGCGGTCGTTGCGCCCGGTCAGGTCGATCGTGCGCAACCCCGACCGACCGCTGCGTTCGGTGCGGGTGAACAGGATCACCCGCCCGTTCGGAGACCAGCTCGGTGATTCGTCCTGCCAGCTATCGGTCAGCAGCCGTTCGCCACTGCCGTCGGGCCGCAGCACCGCGATCCGGAACTTCGAACCCTGGATGCGGGTGAATGCGATCAGATCGCCGCGCGGGCTCCAGACCGGCGATCCAGCCCGGCCGTCGCCGAAACTGATCCGCTGCGCGCCCGAACCATCGGCGTTCATCACATAGATCTGCTGCGATCCGCCCCGGTCGCTTTCAAAGGCGATCCGGCGGCCATCGGGCGAAAAGCTGGGCGATGTGTCGATCGAGCTGCCGCTCGTCAGTTGCCGGGTCGCGCCGCTGGCGATGTCGTACAGGTGGATGTCGCTGTTGCCGCCACGCGTCACGCTGAACACCAACGACCGCCCGTCCGGCGAAAACCGCCCGGCAAAGCTCATGCCGGCGAATTCCCCCACCGCGCGCTGCTGCCCGGTCGAAATGTTGTAGATCATCAGCTTCGGCCGGTCGCCCGAGAAGCTCATATAGGAAATGGTTTCGTTCACCGGCGAAAAGCGCGGCATCAGCACCAGCGACTGGCCCGAAGTCAGAAACCGGTGGTTGGCGCCGTCCTGATCCATGATCGCCAGCCGTTTCACCCGCTTCGTGCGCGGCCCGGTTTCCGAAACATAGGCGATCCGGCTGTCGAAATAGCCGGTCTCCCCGGTCAGCCGCGCATACACCAGGTCGGAACATTTGTGCGCCGCCCGCCGCCAGCCCGCCGGGGTCACGGTGAACCCCTGCCTGACCAGTTGCTCCTCGGAAAACACGTCGTGCAGATAGCAGCCGATCGTCAGCGTGCCGTCGGGGTTGGCTGTCACCGTTCCGGTCGCCAGCGCCTGCACGGCGGCGGTGCGATAGGCCCCGAACTGCGGGGCTGCGGCTTCCGCCATGCCGGGCGCCGGATAGGCATTGCGGCCGACAACCTTGAACAGTCCGGAACCGCTCAGGTTGTTCGACATCACATCCGCCACCTGCCGGCCCAGATCGGCGGTCGTCCCGGCGGGCGTTGCAACGCTCGTCGGCGTCGCAAAGGTCGGGATGGCGATCGGCATCGGCTGTTCGATGCCGCTGGTGATGTCGATCCGCAGTTGCGCCGCCGCCGGAACGGCAAGGCCAACGGCCAGCAGACAGGAACACAACAGGGCAGGGATGGAACGCATCATGTCATCAGCCTCGGATCGAAGTTCAGTTCGAATTCGCGCCAGAAGGGGAATAGATCATCCGGCAGTTTCAGCGGCGCGCAACGCAGCACCGCGCGCCGCGCCGTCTCGACGAACGCGCGCGCATAGGCCTGATTCCCGGCCTTGGCGCCGGTCTGGCTCACGAACTCGGGCGCGGCCGCAACGGTGCCGTCGCGGTTCAGCCTGATGCGAAGGATCGCCGTCATGTCGGCAACATCGGCCCCGCCCAGCGGCGGGTTCCAGCACGGCGCGATCTGCGCCCGGATCGCCTGCTCAAGCGTCGCCGCCTGAATCGCCGACAATCTGGCCTGTTTCGGAATCGCCTGCTCGATCGACTTCGCGAACTGCGAGGTGTCGCGCGGCTTGCGTGGCGCATCGGGCTTCGACTTGTCGATCAGCGCCGCCATCGAACCGGCGTCGAACTGCTGTTTTGCCGGCGCCTTCACCGGCGCAGCCTTGGGCGGCGCCTGCTTCTTCACTTCTTCGGCGATCGCATCCTGCGGCGCGGTATCGACCGGCTTCACGTTCGGCGCGGGCGGCGCAGGGGTGGGCGGCGTCGGCGGCGCCACCAGATCGGCGGGCACGGGCGCGCCTTCGTCACGCGGCGCCGCCTCCATCGAAGGCTTCGGCGGTTCCGTCACCGTCGGCGCGTCGGCAAGGTTCAGAAACTCGACCGGCGTCACATCCGGCTCGGAAAGCATCGGCGGCAACTGCCGCGCCAACCCAAGCGACAGCGCCAGCAGCAACAGCAGGTGCAATCCCGCCGCCAGCAGCAAGGCCTGCCGTTCGGTCATCCGCGCGGCGCCCCGGATTCCCCGGCCGAGGCCGGGGCGGCGGGCTGGTTCACCAGCGCCACCTTCGCGAAGCCGGCCCCGGTCACGTCGGCCAGCAGCGCCGCCACGCGGCCATAGGCAAGGCCCGCGTCGGCGCGAATCACCACGCGCGCATCCGGCCGCGCTTCGTGCAGGCCCGCAATCCGTGCGGCAAACGCAGCGTCGGCCAGCTGTTCATCGCCGATCGAACGCATGCCCGCAGCATCGATCGTCACGGAAATCGGCTCGTTGTCGCTCGGCAGCGCCTTCGCCGCCGTCTTCGGCAGATCGACGGCCACCCCCGTCACCAGCAGCGGCGCTGCAACCATGAAGATGATCAGCAGCACCAGCATCACGTCCACCATCGGTGTCACGTTGATGTCGGCCATCGGCGCCCGCCGCCGGCCGCTGCGCCTGCCGGATCCAGCGCCCACCATCAGGCGACACCATCCAGTTCACGGCTCATCAGCGCGTGGAACGACGAGGAAAACCCCAGCAGCCGGTCCTCCAGACGGGTGATGCGGTGCAGCAGCCGGTTATAGCCGATCACGGCGGGAATCGCGGCGAACAGCCCGATCGCAGTTGCGAACAGCGCTTCGGCGATGCCGGGCGCAACAACGGCAAGGCTGGTGTTCTGCGTGGCGCCTATCGCGATGAACGCCCGCATGATCCCCCATACCGTGCCGAACAGCCCCACGAACGGGGCGACGGAACCAACCGTCGCCAGCACCGACAGCCGGTCCGACAGGTCCGAGATGGCGCGGTCGATCGACGCCGCCATCACATTGGCAAGCCTTGCGCGCACACCCTCGCGGTCGACATTGGCCCGCCCCTCGACCGAGGCCTGCCATTCGTCCATTCCGGCCAGAAACAGATCGGCGGCCGGGTGCTGCCCCTTGGTCACCTTCAGTTCGTCCAGCGTCTTGGCCTTCCAGAACCGCTCCTCGAACTCGTTGGCGTCGCGATCGATCGCCCGCAACCGGCGGCTGCGCTCGAAGATGATCGCCCACGACCACACGCTCGACAGCAGCAGCCCGACCATCACCACCTTCACCACGATGTCGGCCTGCACGAACAGCGCCCATGGCGACATGGTTGCCGCCGTTTTCACCATAAGCTGTTCCAAATGTTCACTCCGGCTCGGGCGCGTGGCACGCCCGCATCATGGGGGTCCCGGGCACGAGGCCCGGATTGTGGTCGGCTTTGGTTTACCGGAAGTGAACCGCCCGCCTCAAGAGTCTGCGGCCTGAATGGCGCGGAACTGTTCCAGCCAGTCGGCAGGCTGACGACGCGGCCGCCCGTCCGGGGTCAGGAATCCGGCGCGCACCCGCGCTTCTGCCAGCACTTCCTCGCCGCACAGCACGCGCTGCGCCATGGTCACGGTCGCCGCGCCAATCTCGGTGCAGCGCGTTTCCACCAGCAGGTCGTCGTTCAGGTGCGCGGGCCGCAGGTAACGGATCGACAGGTCGGCCACCACGTAGACACCCTCGCCGCCCTCATGGGCGCTGCGCTGGTCGATCCCCAGCAGACGCAGCAAATCGCTGCGCCCGCGTTCCAGGTAGCGCAGGTAATTGGCGTGATACACCACGCCGGACAGATCGGTGTCCTCGAAATAGACACGCACGGCGAGCCTGTGCACGCCGTGCGCGATCCGGCCGGAAACCGGCGCCGGAAAGGCGCCGGCTGGTATCTGGCTTTGCCGGCCGGCGCCGGCAGGCATCAGCCGTTCCCGGCTTCCGTGCGCCAGTCGCGGCGCTCGGCGATACGCGCCGACTTGCCGCTGCGGCCACGCAGATAATAAAGCTTGGCGCGCCGCACCGCACCACGGCGGACGACGACGATCGACTCGATGGTCGGCGAATACAGCGGGAACACGCGCTCCACGCCCTCACCGAAGCTGATCTTGCGGACGGTGAAGCTCGACCCGATGCCCTTGTTCGAACGGGCGATGCAGACGCCTTCGTACTGCTGCACACGGGTGCGCTCGCCTTCCTTCACCTTCACGCCCACGCGCAGCGTGTCGCCGGGGCGGAATTCGGGGATCGGGCGGGCTTCCTTCAGCTTCGCGATCTGCTCGGCTTCGATGGTCTGAATCAGGTTCATTCTTCACTCCTGTCCCGGCTGGCCGGGCGCATGCCCTCGTGCGGGGCGTTTAGGGTCGCCAGAGGGCGGAAGCAGGATTTCCGGTCTCACAACCGTTCATCCAGCAGGTCTGGCCGCCATAGCCTCGTGTCTTCGACGGCCCGGCGCTTGCGCCAGGCCGCGATCTTCCCATGGTCCCCCGAAGTCAGCACCTCGGGTATCGCATGCCCCTCCCACACGGCGGGTCGGGTATAGTGCGGATATTCCAGAAGGCCGCTTTCGAAGCTTTCCTCGATTCCGCTGGAAGCGGCGCCCATTACGCCAGGAAGCAGCCTGACGCAAGCATCCAGCAGCACCAGCGCCCCCGGTTCGCCGCCGGAAAGCACATAATCGCCGATCGCAACCGGCTCGACACCGCGTCCGGCGAAGATCCGCTCGTCGAATCCCTCGAACCGGCCGCACAACAGGGTCACGCCCGGCCCGGCCGCCAGTTCGCGCACCCGCGCCTGCCGCAGCAGCGGCCCGCGCGGCGTCAGCGCCAAAACCGGCGCCTCCGGCAGCGCCGCGCGCGCGGCATCCACGGCGCGGGCCAGCACATCCACCTTCAGCACCATGCCCGGCCCGCCGCCCGCCGGCGTATCGTCGACGGTCGCGTGGCGGTCGCCGGCAAAATCACGCAGGCGCAGGGTTTCCAGCCCCCAGCGGCCATCGGCCAGCGCCCGCCCGGCCAGCGACTGCCCCAGCGGTCCCGGAAACATCTCGGGGTAGAGCGTCACCACCTGCGCCCGCCAGCTCATCCGGCCTCCACATAGGCCGCCGTCACCACCACGAAATCATCGCCGATTTCGGGCACCGCGGCCGGCACCAGCGGCACCAGCACCCGGCGGCCGCCGTCGCACGCGATCTCCAGAATGTCGGAAGCGCCATAATTCTCGACGCCATGCACCGCACCGACCGCCCGGCCGTTTTCGTCTCGCACCGGCAGGCCTACCAGGTCGTGCCAGTAATATTCGCCCTGCCCAAGCGGCGGCAGGCTTTCACGCGGAACCGTCAGCACGGTTCCGCGCAGCGCCTCGGCGGCGGTCCGGTCGGTCACTTCGGCAAAGCGGGCGACGGCACCCTGCGGGCCGGGGCGCACCGATCTCAGTGTCAGCATGCGCCCCCCGGCATCGAACCGGGGGTGCTGCTTCAGATGGTCGGCGGATGCAGTGAACAGCTTCAGCCGCACCTCGCCCGACACGCCATGCGCGCCGGCAACGGCCGCCATCACGACCGGCCGTCCGGCGCCAGTCATGGCCTTCAGCCTTCGGTCGTCTCGGCTGCTTCAGCCGGAGCTTCCGCAACAGCTTCCGCAGGCGCTTCGGCGGGCGCGGCAGCAGCTTCGGCGGCAGCGGCAGCGGCTTCTGCTGCTTCGGCTTCCTTCTGGGCGCGCATTTCCAGACGTTCCTTCGCCTTGGCGCCCGGCTCGGCCTTCTTCGGGTTGCTCTTGGCGGTGCGGGCCAGCAGGCCGGCAGCGTCGAGGAAGCGGTGCACGCGGTCGGTCGGCTGCGCCCCAACCGACAGCCAGTGCTTCGCGCGCTCGGCGTCCAGCGTCACGCGGTCGGCCGAATCCTTCGGCAGCAGCGGATTATAGGTGCCCAGCTTCTCGATGAAGCGGCCATCGCGCGGAGCGCGGCTGTCAGCAACGACGATGCGGTAAACGGGGCGCTTCTTGGCGCCGCCGCGCGACAGTCGGATGGAAAGTGCCATGGTGTTCGTCTTCCTTCGTTGATTTCGTGGTCTGTTTCGAAAAATTGCTAGCGTTTGAATCTGAACCCGCCGGGCAGCCTGGGCGGCATCATCCCCTGAGGCAGCGCCGGCATTTCGCCAGCACCAGCACCGGGCATGCCCGGCATGCCGCCACCGCCGCCGAACAGCCCGGCCAGCGCACCAAGCCCGCCCATCTTCTTCAACCGCTTCATCGCGGTTTCCATGTCGGCGTGCATTTTCAGCAGCTTGTTCACTTCCTGCACGGTAACACCCGACCCGTTGGCGATGCGGATCTTGCGCCGCGCATTCAGCAGGTCGGGCTTTGCCCGCTCCTTCGGCGTCATCGACAGGATGATCGCTTCCAGCCGCGCGACCGACTTGTCGTTCACCCGGCCCTTGTCCAGCGCGTCCTGCGCCTTGGCCATTCCGGGCAGCATCTTCGCCAGCGCGCCAAGCCCGCCCATCTTCTTCATCTGCCGGAACTGCTGCAACAGGTCGTTCATGTCGAAGCGGCCCTTGGCAAGCTTTGCCGCCATCGCTTCGGCTTCGGCCATGTCGATGGTTTCAGCCGCCCGCTCGACCAGGCTGACAACATCGCCCATGCCCAGAATGCGCCCGGCGGCGCGTTCGGGGTGGAAAGCTTCCAGCGCGTCGATCTTCTCTCCGGTGCCGGCGAACTTGATCGGCTTGCCGGTGATGAACCGCATGGAAAGCGCCGCGCCGCCGCGCGCGTCACCGTCCATTCTGGTCAGCACCACGCCCGTCAGCGGCACTTCCGCCGAGAAGCTGGTTGCGACGTTCACCGCGTCCTGCCCGGTCAGCGCATCGACGACGAGCAGCGTTTCCGCAGGCTGCGCCACCTGGGCGACAGCCTTCATCTCGGTCATCAGCGCCTGATCGACATGCAGGCGGCCGGCTGTATCCAGCAGCAGCACATCAAAGCCCTGCAATTTCGCCGCCTGCAGCGCCCGCGTCGCAATCTCGACCGGCTGCTGGCCGGCGATGATCGGCAACGTGGCAACCGCCACCTGCTCGCCCAGCACCTTCAACTGTTCCTGCGCCGCCGGGCGATTGACGTCGAGCGACGCCATCATCACCTTGCGTCCGCGCTTTTCCTTCAGCAGTTTCGCCAGCTTCGCCGTCGTCGTGGTCTTGCCCGACCCCTGCAGGCCAACCATCATCAGCACGGCCGGCGGCGTCACGTTCAGTTCAAGATCGGCGCTGTCGCCGCCCAGCGTTTCCACCAGGCAGTCGTGCACGATCTTCACGACCTGCTGGCCCGGCGTCACCGACTTCAGCACCTCGGCGCCGACTGCGCGCGCCGTCGCCCGGTCGACAAAGTCCTTCACCACCGGCAGCGCGACATCGGCTTCCAGCAGCGCCACGCGCACTTCGCGCATGGCCGCGCGCACTTCCAGTTCGTTCAGCGCGCCGCGCCCGCGCAGCTTGTCGAACACGCCGGACAGGCGTTCGGACAGGCTCTCGAACATCAGCGCGTCTGCGTCACTGCAAGGGTTGGCACGGCGGTTGGCACGGCGAACATCGGCTCCATCTTTTGCCGGCGATCAAACCGGCGCAACGCGAAACGCGCCGGCGGGCGAAACTTCGCTGACCGGCGTGCATCCGTAGACACGCGAATCCCAATGGTCTTCGGGTGTAATGAAGGCTCGGCCCTAAAGAACATCGCCCGCCGAGTCAATCTGGCAGTCCCCATGCAAGCCCCCCAAAGAAACGGGGCGGAACCTCGCGGTTCCGCCCCTCCCCTGTTTTCGCGTGCGTGACGACTTCAGGCGCTGACGCTGCTCACCCCCGAGCGGCGTCCCCGCAGGGCAAAGCCGACCAGGCCGAAACCGGTGATCAGCATCGCCCAGGTCGCAGGCTCCGGCACGGCCGGTTGCGACTGGCGCAGCCAGTACGGATTGGTTTCGTCGTTGTCGCGACGGTTGGTCAGACCGAAGGTCATCCACACGGTCTGCCCATTGGCGACGGTGCCGTCTTCGAACACCAGAAAGTCGCGATAGTTCAGTTCATCGGCGAAGTTCGACGCGAACAGATCCGAATCGCGAGGGCGCAGCGGAATGCCCTTCTGCGCGAAGCTGATGCCGTCATTGTCCGGCGACAGCGCGCGGTCCGACTGCAGCAGTTCGTTCGAGAAATCATACCAGTCGCGGCCGGTGTTGTTGGTGACATATTTGTTCACCTTCCACGAGCCGAGACCATAGGGCCAGCCCTCGATCAGCAGATAGACATGCTGGCCGGTGTTCACCCCCCAGGTCTCGTACAGGTCGATCACCTTGTTCGTGGTGTCGACCGTATAGCTGAAGGCATCGAGATTGCCGGCGGGGTTCGAAATGCTGATAGCCGCATCGGCCGACGTCGCGAGACCAAAGCTTGCGAGGGCGACCAGCGGAGCAACAAGCTTGTACATGTCTACCTACTCCTGTCCAAAAGGCAGAAATAAGGTATGCAAGTGTCGTGCCAACTCAGCGCGCGTGCAAATTCAATCGGTTAGGATTCGCAGGATAGCCCGGCCTGTCAGAAAATCTTACACCCCGGCCGGGGATTCACCAAACACACGGGTAAAAATCGTGTCGATCCGGGCGAAATGATGGTCCAGCGTGAACAGCCCATCAAGGTCCGCCGCCGACAGTTTCGCTGCAACGTCCGGGTCGGCTGCAAGCAGGTCCTTCAGGTGCAGCGCCCCATCCGATTCCCACACCTTCATCGCGTTGCGCTGCACGATCGCATAGGCGCCCTCGCGCGATACGCCGGCCTGCGTCAGCGCCAGCAGCACGCGCTGCGAATGGATCAGCCCGCCCATGCGGTTCATGTTGCGCTCCATCCGCTCGGGATAGACCAGCAGCTTCTCCACCACGCCGGCAAGGCGCACCAGCGCGAAATCCAGCGTGATGGTGGCGTCGGGGGCAATGCCGCGCTCGACGGAAGAATGGGAAATGTCGCGCTCGTGCCACAGCGCCACATTCTCCAGCGCCGGAGTAACCGCCGAGCGCACCAGCCGCGCCAGCCCCGTCAGATTCTCGGTCAGCACCGGGTTGCGCTTGTGCGGCATCGCCGACGAGCCCTTCTGCCCCGGCGCGAAATATTCCTCGGCTTCCAGCACCTCGGTGCGTTGCAGGTGGCGGATTTCGATCGCCAGCCGCTCGACCGAGCTCGCGATCACGCCCAGCGTCGCAAAGAACATCGCGTGGCGGTCGCGCGGGATCACCTGGGTCGAGATCGGCTCGATCGCAAGGCCCAGATTGCGCGCCACATGCGCCTCTACTTCCGGCGAAATGTTGGCGAACGTGCCCACGGCGCCGGAAATGGCGCAGGTGGAGATTTCGGCGCGCGCCGCCACCAGCCGTTCGCGGCAGCGGTCGAATTCGGCATAGGCCTGCGCCAGCTTGAACCCGAAGGTCACGGGTTCGGCGTGAATGCCGTGGCTGCGGCCGATGGTCGGTGTGAATTTATGCTCGAAGGCGCGGCGGCGGATCGCAGCCAGCAGCGCGTCCATGTCGGCCAGCAGGATGTCGCTGGCGCGCGCCAGTTGCACCGCAAGGCAGGTGTCCAGCACGTCCGACGACGTCATGCCCTGGTGCATGAACCGGGCCTCTTCGCCCACCTGTTCGGCAACCCAGGTCAGGAAGGCGATGACATCGTGCTTCGTCACGGCTTCGATCGCATCGATCGCCGCCACGTCGATCCGGGGTTTGGTCGCCCACCATTTCCACAGCGCATCGGCGGCGGATTGCGGCACGATACCCAGTTCAGCCAGCGCCTGCGTTGCGTGGGCCTCGATTTCGAACCAGATGGCGAAGCGGGTTTCGGGCTGCCAGATGGCAACCATTTCGGGTCGGGAATAGCGCGCGATCATGGCCCGCGCCCCTACCCCTCCTTCACCCCATCTGCAACCGCTTCTGCCCGGCCGTCACCGTCGCACGCATGGTTGCGGCGATCTTCGGCGCATGTTGGGTCACCGGCGCGGTAAAGCGCCAGTCGCACCAGGCCTGCGCCGGCGTCAGCGAAACATGGGCATAGCCCCGGCGCGCCGTATCCGCCCACCTGAGCGTCGGGTTGGCCTGCTCCATCGCAGTGGCAACGGCGGCGGGCGTCGCGCCGCGCAGATAGGCCTCGACGCCGGGCGACGTCACTGATGTCGTCGCGAACTCCACCCCGGCCGGCCGGCCATCGTTCACCAGATCGTTCGCCCAGGCATTGTGGCTGTCGCCCGCCAGCACCACCAGATCGGCGCCCGCCCGCTGCGCCGCCGCCAGCAGCCGGGCGCGCGCGGCGGGGTATCCGTCCCAGGCGTCCAGATTGAACGGCAGGCCAAGCCGCGCCGCCACCTCGGTCAGCCCGACGAAGGCGGAAATGTCGGCGGGCATCCCCGCCCCCACCATCTGCGAGGCCCCGGCCGGCGCCAGCAGCTTCCCCATCACCACCTGCTGCGCCAGCACCTGCCAGCGGACGCCGCGTTTCGCGGTATCCTGCATCGCATCGAACAGCCACTGCTCCTGTTCGGCGCCCAGCATCTGCCGGCCGCCCGCCACCCACTGCTCGTCGCGCAGGCGCTTCAGCGCGGTGATCGTGTCCGGCCCCTCGCCAACGGCCGCCGCATAATCCAGCGGCTTGTCGCGGGCGACGATCCGGGTTTCCAGCCGGTACAGCGTCGCCAGCCGGCCGATGTCGTATTTCGCCCAGTATCGATCCGAAACCGGCAGCCAGTCGCGGTGGGCGGCGATCGCCGCCTGCACGCGCGCCCCCCAGTCGCCCTGGGTTTTCGGGTTGTGGTTTTCCGCCCCGCCGCGCCATGTGTCGTTGGCGAACTCATGGTCGTCCCAGATACTGATGCAGGGCACCCTGGCGTGCAGCGCCTGCAGATCGGGGTCGGCGCGATAGCTGCGATACCGGCCCCAATATTGCTCGCGCGTCACGGTATCGCCCGGCGGCTCCAGCACCCGCCCGGCCACCGTTTCCGCCGCCGTCGGATAGGTGCCGCGGCCATATTCATAGATATAGTCGCCCAGATGCACGAACAGGTCGATGTCGTCGGCAGCGGCGGCATGGCCATAGGCGTTGAACCAGCCATAGGGCAGGTTGGCGCAGGAAAAGACCCCCAGCCGGAACAGGTCGGGCGAACCTTCGGGCAGGGTCCGGGTGCGGCCGATGGGCGAGTACACATTCTTCTCCGGCCCCCGCCACCGGTAATAATAGGTCCTGCCCGGCGTCAGGTCGCCGACTTCCAGCCTCGCCGTCCAGTCGCGTGCGGGGTCGGCCGTCGCTTCGCCAACCGTGCGTGCGCGCGCCATGCGCGGGTCTGCCGACAGTTCCAGCACCAGTTGCACCGGCATGTTGGGGCTGCCCTGAAACCGGGTCCAGAACAGCATCGAGCGCGGGCCGGGCTCGCCGCTGGCGACGCCGTGGGTGAACCCGCCCAGCAGCACCGGCTCCTGCAATCGCTTCACCCGCCGCGCCACGGCGCCGCCCGGCCACAACAGCCCGGCGCCGGCAACACCGCCCGCCGCCAGCAGGCTCCGCCGGGTGAAATCGCTTGCCGCCATGTGCGTCTCCCTCCCTCGCACCCGGCTCCTGCCGGGCTCTCCCCTCAGCTCATCAGGTTCAGCTTGGGCATCGTCGCCAGCTTCTGCCGTTCCGCGATCGTCAGGCGGGCAATCACTGCCTTCCTGCGGTCGAGGAACTGCCCCGGCGTCAGGCCGATAAACCGCTTGAAGTCGCGGATGAAGTGCGACTGGTCGTAAAAGGCGCCGGCCGTGACCTCCTCCCAGCCCACGTCCGGGTCGTCGCTCAGCCCCAGCCGAACGGCAGCCTGCAACGCCCTGTATTTGCGCGACAGCAGCTTCGGCGTCGCCCCATAGACACGCAGCGTCAGCCGCTCGACCTGCCGCGCCGACATGCCGGTCAGCCGCACCAGCTCGTTCACGTCCGGGTCGGGATTGTCGGTCAGCCACTCGTCGGCGGCGCGGGTGAACCACAGCGGCGGCGGCTTCGCCCGCATCGACAACAGCAGGAAAAAGGCGTCGGCTGCCGCAACGATTTCGCGGTGGCTGCGGGCTTCGCCCATGCGGTTCAGCGTGCGCCCGGCGATCGGCCCGACGACCCCTTCCAGATCGACCATGGTGTCGGCCAGTTCATTCGCACCCACATCGACCAGCGCCGCCCAGCCGGCGGGCAGCAATCCGGCGCCGAAGATCCGGATCGGTCCCTCGGCCTCGAATTTCACCGCCCAGTTGGTCGGCCCGCACAGCGCCGCGCGCGGTTCCTCGATCGGCGGGCCGTTGGCAAACGCGAATGATCCGCGCCCCCGCCAGGCAAAACGCACCTGCGGCAGCTCGGCGCGCAATATGTCCGACATCTGCGGCAGATCGGTTTCAAAGATGTAGTAGCTGGAAACCCATGTCCTGAGCGCCGCCGCAGGCGAATAATAGCGTAGGGAAAGTGGCGGCGGTTTCACGGTGCTACAATCCATCTCCCCTTTTTGCGGCCATCAGGTGCCGACCCCTGCCGCTATTTCGCAGTGACGCATTGTTCCGGCGAATGTGCCGCACGGTCAAGCAGAACCACCACAGAAAAAACGCCCCGAGGCACAGAGGCCTCGGGGCGGCAAAAGTAAGGATGGGTCTTCTTTGGCGAAAGTCAGAACCCATTTGTTGCGGGCCTCACTCACTGCCGGCGAAGGATCTCCCATCCCTTGGGTCGCAGGATTTCTATATCGGGGTGCGACAAATTAGTCTTGTATGGATTCGACATTCTGTCCGCGCACCACGCAAAAGCGCGATGAAAATCGCGGGACTTGCCCTGTGGCCGCCACCGGCGCATGGGTCCGGGCCATGTTCGCTCTGCTGCGCCCGCTGCTCTTTCGCCTCGACCCGGAACGCGCCCACACGCTCACCCTCGCTCTCCTCCAGCGCATGCCGGTCCCGGCGCTCGACCAGTTCGACCCAATTCTCGAAACGCGGCTTGCGGGCCTGGTGTTTCCGTCGCCGGTCGGCCTTGCCGCCGGATTCGACAAGGATGCACGCGTCTGGCGGCAGATGCTGGGGCTGGGGTTCGGTTTCGCCGAAGTCGGCACCCTCACGCCTCGGCCGCAGCAGGGCAATCCCAAACCGCGCATCTTCCGGCTGCCGCAGGATCAGGCCGTCATCAACCGGCTCGGCTTCAACAACGGCGGGCTGGATGCTGCGCTCGCCCGCATCCGGCTGCATCCGCGCCTCGGCGTCAATGTCGGCGCCAACAAGGATTCAACCGACCGCATCGCCGACTATGCCCATGGCGTGCGGCAGGTGCGCGACCGCGCGGCCTTCATCACGCTGAACATTTCCTCGCCCAACACGCCGGGCCTGCGCGGCCTCCAGGGCGA
>NZ_DBNHFX010000044.1:0-7341 GCF_057137845.1 Sandaracinobacteroides sp.
TATCGCTATCTGCTGGTGCCGGTGATGCTGTATCTGTCGGCGGAACTGGTCTGGCGCATCATTGTCCGCATACCCAGCCAGCGCACCACCCCGATCCCGGCTGTATAGCAAAGCGGACGGGCTGCCCATGCTGCGCGCGCGTTGCCGGAAAGGCGAAAATCCGATATTGTTCACCAGTTGTATGCGTAGAGGGGAAAAGTCATGAACAGGGTATTGCTCCTTGCCTTGATCGCTTTGCCGGGTTTGATCGGAACACCGGCGCAGGCAGCGGTCAGAACCATCAGTTTCACCGCAAAAGGAAAAGTCCTCAGCTCAGTCGGCGAATGCATGCTGTCGGAGAACGGGGAGATCGTGCCATATTGTGGAAGAGACGGCCTGTTGCCGAAGGGAACTCCTTGGACATTTACGATCAATCTGTCTGGACATTATGAAGGAGACTTCGATTCTAGCGAAGTGTATTGGACAGTTATCGATATGGAGGGTATTAGGATTACGGATACTTATCAACCTACTATTGATATGTCTATAAATAATAATAAGATAAATTTCATTGAATTTTTCGCAATTACTGATTGTTGCGCATCTTCGTCTTTTTATATAAAACAGAATCGTTTTTCATATTATGATTTTGTGTTTGATCTCAATTTAATTGAAGGCTGGGGTAGAGATTATAAGTATTCAAACGGCTGGAGAGAGGAGTATGGAGCCGGACATCTGACGTCGCTCTACATTGACGGCGTGCGAACCGGTTACGTGCCCGAACCGTCATCCTGGGCGATGATGCTGGCGGGATTCGGTCTGGTTGGCGGATTGCTGCGCCGCAAAGCGAAACCCGGCCCCGCCGTGATGCGCCTGCGCTGATCGTTGCGCTGGCCAGTGCCGGCGGTTCGTCCCGCCGGCCACCCCGATCCTTGAGTAACCGGCCCCCTTCGCTATAGAAGCGACCGGCCTGCTTTCAGGGAAGGGAAATCTCGATGCTCTCACGCCGCCTGTTCCTCGGGTCCACCATGGCTGCCGGTGCTGCAGCGCTGCTGCCCGAAGCCGCCCGCGCTGCGCTCGACCCCAAGCTGAAGGCGGTGCTCGACCGCATGGCCGACGATGCGCTTCGCACGTCGCCGATCATGGCCAGCTACCTCGGCCTCGACACCGGCGCCAACGCCGACCTCAGGGCCAAGGTCGACAGGGCGGGCGTCGTCGGGCGCCGGCAGGCGCTGGCCGACAACAACCGCTACCGCGCCATGATGAAGGGCGTCGACCGCGCAGCACTTCCCGCCAGGGATGGATTCCTTGCTGAATCGGTCGATTATCTGCTGGCCAACGGCGAAGGCGCCGGCCGCTTCCGCTATGGCTCGGCCGGCGTGTTCGGCGGCGGCGTGCCCTATGTCGTCTCGCAGCAGGACGGCAGCTACCAGAATTTCCCGGAATTCCTCGATTCCGTGCACAAGGTGGAAACCCGCGACGACGCCGAGGCCTATCTGTCGCGGCTTTCGGGTTTCGCCACCATCCTCGACGAGGAAAGCGCGCAGCTTCGCGCCGATTCGGCAGCGGGCGTGCTGCCCCCTGATTTCCTGCTGGATACCGCGCTCGGGCAGATGCGCGCGCTGCGGGCGGTGCCTGCGGCGCAATCGCGGCTGGTGTCGTCGCTGACGACGCGAACGGCGGCGAAAGGCATCGCCGGCGACTGGGCGGCCCGCGCCGAAGCCATCGTTGCGCGCGCCATCTATCCGGCGCTCGACCGCCAGATCGCCGACGTGGCGGCCCGCCGTCCGAAGGCGACCGCAGACGCCGGCATCTGGAAACTGCCCGAAGGCGCCGACTATTATCGCTGGGCGCTGCAATATGCGACCAGCACCGACCTCGACCCCGACACCATCCACCAGATGGGCCTCGATCAGGGCCGCGAACTCGACGAACGGATGGATCGCGTGCTGAAGGCGCAGGGCCTGACGCAGGGAACCGTCGGCCAGCGCATGTCGGCGCTTACCCGCGATCCGAAGCAGCTTTTCCCCAACACCGACGCCGGCCGCGACGAGGCGCTGGCCTATGTCGGCCGGAACATCGACACCCTGCGTGCGATGATGCCGCTGTATTCGCGGATGAAGCTGCGCGCCGATCTGGTGGTGAAGCGGGTTCCGCCGGAAATCGAAAAGGGCGCGGCGCTTGGCTATATGAACTTCGCCTCGCTCGATGGTTCGCGGCCAGCCATCTATTACATCAACCTTGCCGACACCGCGAACTGGCCGCGTTTCACCATCCCGTCGCTTTCCGCGCACGAGGGGATCCCCGGTCACGCCTGGCAGGGCGCCTATCTCGCTGAACATCGCGACGACGTGCCGCTGATCAGCAACTTCCTCGGCTTCAACGCCTACACCGAGGGCTGGGCGCTCTATGCCGAACAACTGGTCGACGAACTCGGCTTCTACAAGGACGACCCCTTCGGCCAGCTCGGCATGTTGCAGGCGCTGCGCTTCCGCGCGTCGCGTCTGGCCGTCGATACCGGCCTGCATCACAAGCGCTGGGGCCGCGATCAGGCGATCGACTTCATGGAATCGACGACCGGGCGTTCGCGCGCTGCCTGCCAGTCCGAGATCGACCGCTATTGCGCTTCACCGGGGCAGGCCTGCGGCTACAAGGTGGGCCACACGCAGATGCTGCGGCTGCGCGAAAAGATGAAGGCCGCCCTCGGCGCCGCCTACGACGTCCGCGACTTCAACGACGCAGTGATTCAGGCGGGCGCGATGCCGCTCGCCGTCCTCGAGCGCGCGCTCGCCTATACTGTCTCGCAAAGGACACCGGCATGAAGACCGCCACCCTCCTCCGTCTGCCGATGCTGGCGCTGGCGATCGGCCTGCTGCACGCGCCCGTCGCCGCCGAAACCCGCACCGTCGGCTCGGCGACGCTGCTGAACGTGCCGGCGATCCCTGCCGACATCGCGGCTGCGGTGCAGCGATACCAGAACAGCCGCGCCGCCGGTTTTCAGGGCTGGCTTCCCGATGGCTCGATGCTGATCACCACCCGCTTCGGCGCCACCCAGCAGGTGCACCATGTGGCCTTTCCGGGCGGCGCGCGCACCCAGATCAGCTTCGGCGATGAACCGGTCGCATCGGCGCATGTGATCCCCGGCACCGACAAGTTCGTGAAGATCCGCGATACCGGCGGCGACGAATGGTTCCAGCTTTTCGTGCAGGGGCTTGCAGGCCCGGCCCGGCAGGTCAGCGAACCCGGCACCCGCAACGGCCAGCCGGTGTTCCGGCGTGACGGCCGGCTGATGCTGTGGGCGCAGGCGCGCAAGGGATCGTCGGCCTATGCGTTCCTTGCCGCCGACCCGCAGTCGGATGCAGCGCCGCGCCGGATCGCCGAAATTGAAGGCGCCGCTGCCCCGTCCGACCTTTCGGCCGACGGCGCCAGCCTGCTTTATATCCGCACGCTTTCGAACCGCGAAAGCCGGGTGATGCTGATGGACATGGCAACCGGCGCCAGCCGCGCGGTCACGCCCAACGCGCCGCCTGCCCGCTACGACGATGCGCGTTTCCTGCCGGATGGCAACGTCATCGCCATCTCCGACCGCAACTCGGATACCCGGCGCCTCGTCACCATCGACCGGCAGTCAGGCAAGGAAACCGTGCTGACGCCCGGCCTGCGCTGGGACGTCGAAGCCTTCGACCTGTCGCCCGATGCGCGTCTCGTCGCCTGGTCGATCAACGCGGATGGCTATTCCCGCGTGCACCTGCTCGATCGCACCACCGGCAAGGAAGTGCCGCTGGCGGGTGTTCCCGAAGGCGTGCTGACGGCGCTGCAATTCTCGCCCGACGGCAAGCGGCTGGCGTTCGGCTTCACGGGGGCGCGCACGGCGGGCGACGTCTGGGCGCTGACCATCGCCGACGGCAAGGTCAGCCGCTGGACGGAATCGGAACTCGGCGGCCTCGATCCGGCGCGGCTCTCGGTGCCGGAACTGGTGCACTTCCCCTCGTTCGACTGGCGCCAGATCCCGGCCTTCGTCTATCGGCCGACCGGGGTTGCGCCGGGTGTCCGCACGCCGGTCATCCTCGACATTCATGGCGGCCCGGAATCGCAGTCGCGACCGGTCTGGAACTATGGCGCGCAATATTTCGCCGATGCGTTGCAGGCGACCGTGATCCTGCCCAACGTCCGTGGCTCGGATGGCTATGGCAAGGCCTATCTCAACCTCGACAATGCCGAAAAGCGCGAGGATTCGGTGAAGGACATCGGCGCCCTGCTCGACTGGGTCGCCAAACAGCCCGGTCTCGATCCGTCGCGTGTCGCCGTCTATGGCCAGTCCTATGGCGGCTACATGTCGCTTGCCGTCATGACCCACTATTCCGACCGTCTGGTCGGCGGGGTCGAACGCTACGGCATCTCGAACTTCACCAGCTTCCTCGAACGCACCGAAAGCTATCGCCGCGACAACCGTCGCGCCGAGTATGGCGACGAGCGGCTGCCGAAAATGCGCGAGGTGTTCGAAAAAATCTCGCCCGCGAACAACGTCAGCCGCATCACCCGGCCGATGCTGGTGATGCAGGGCGCCAATGATCCGCGCGTGCCGCAATTCGAATCCGACCAGATCGTCGAAAAGCTGGCCGGGCGCGGCAACGAAGTCTGGTATGTGCTGTTCGCGGATGAAGGCCATGGCTTCCTGAAGAAGCCCAACAACGACCTGCGCCGCGAAGTGGAAACCGTGTTCCTGCGCAAACTCTTCAACGAGAAGCCCTAGGCCCTGACCGCATGAAGCATTCTGGCGCGCGATGACGGCCGGCGTCCTGTTGCTGCACGGGCATGGCCGCACGGGCCTGTCGATGGGTGTGCTCGCGGCCGAGCTTGGCGATGCGGGCTATGCAACGCTGACGCCCGGCTTCGGCATGCGCAAATCGATGCAGGGGATCCTCGATCTGGTGGCGCCCCGGATGCGCCGGTTCGAGGAAACCCTCGATGGCCCGCTGCACATCGTCACCCATTCGCTGGGCGGTCTGGTTGCCCGCGCGCTGATCGCCAGCTACCGCCCGGCGCGGCTGGGCCGGGTGGTGATGCTGGCGCCGCCCAACCACGGCTCGGAACTGGCGGATTTCCTCTATGAACTGAAGCTGTCGCCTGCGGTGCTCGGGCCGGTGGGCGGGGTATTGCGCACCCACCGGCTGCTGGCCGACGAAGCGTTGTTCGGCCCCGTCGATTACGAGCTGGGGATCGTTGCCGGCGACGTGATGCCGTTGCTGCCGGAAAGCATTCTGCCGCGCCCGAACGACGGCAAGGTGTCAGTTGCCTCGACCCGCCTTGATGGCATGCGCGACTTCATTGTCGTTCCCGTGCCCCACAGCCTGATGCCCATGCACCCCGCCAGCGTCGGCCAGGCGATCACGTTCCTGCACGGCGGGCAGTTTCGCCGCGATCCCTGACGCACGGGCAATCACGCCCGGCAACCGTTCCGGATAGTCCGGCGGGAACACCCAGTAATCCAGCCCGCTTGCCCCTGGCCCGGCCGCCAGCCCGCGTTCCGGCGCCGGAAGGCCGAACAGCAGTTGCAACAGCACATCGCTTGCGGCCCACGGATCCATATACCAGAACAGGTGCGACCGGGCGGAAACGCCCTGCAGATCGCCGGGGCGCACGCGCACGATTTCCAGCCCCAGTTCGCGGTTGGCCTGCTGCAGAAAGCGCAGATCGCCGGGCGAAAGTTCGCGCAGGTCGGGGCGGCCGGCGCGCGAGCCCCGGTTCATCACCTCCGACAGCCGCAGCGCGGAATCCTCCATGTTCAGCGAAACCGTCACCCGGTCGGCGATGCCGGCGTAATCGCGCAGGTCGCCGACGAAGCCCCGGAAGTCGGCGTCGGGCGCTGCGTGGTGCACCTGCCCGAGGCGCGGGCTGAAATGATCCTTGCGCGACAGCACGCCGATCCGCGCCAGCCCGTCTGATGCAACGGTGCCGCCTGCGGAATAGCTGAGGACGTGGATCCTGCGCACATCGGTATGGGTAGCCAGCAGTTCGACAAGGCGTGCGAACTGCGGCGCCGCGCCAAAGGCGGTGACGATATCGCGTGGATAGACAAGGAAGTTTTCGGCAGTCGGCCACGCAAACAGCAGCACAACTGCGTGCTGGCCGGTGAAATGCCGAAGCTGCGCCGCCTGCCCGGCGGCGCGCTCGACCGTCGAGTTCGCGCCATGCACATAGATGACCAGATCGTGGGTCGGGCTGCGCCGCAACGCCTCGTCGACAAGGCCGAGCCACGCGCGAAGCTGCGGATCCAGCGTTGCCGAAGGCGCCGGCACCGGTCCTTCGGGCAGGGCGGCCATTTCGGCCATCCGTTCAAGGATCAGTTGCGGCCGCTCGTCTCCGTCCATGCCGAGCGACCATTCATAGACGCGATCCCAACTCGTCCCCTCGTCGCCGATGCGCACCGTCGACACGCCCAGCAGCAGGTCGCGACCGGGGGTCACGGCATAGACGCGATTGTTACGCGGCCCGACCGGCAGGCGGTTGCTGGCGTAGAACAGCTCGATCCGGTTGTCCTTGCGCAGGTTGCCGTTCGCTGCAAACAGCGCCGAACCCGACTTTTCAAACGCCAGGGGCACCGGCATCAGCCGCATCGGCGGCTGATGAAATGCCATCAGGATAACCACCACAAGCCCCACAAGGGCCGCAAATCCAAGCCAGCGCCACATGTGCGTTGCCTAGCGCGACATCAGGCTGTCCGTAAAGAGCGGTTCGTCGACCCCACCCGCCGCCCTGGCGGGGGCCGCAGGGACGCAGAATTTCCTACACCCAAGCGTGCAGAGCGACGGCCAATCGCAAACAAAATTCTTGGTAAGCCTAAGATACCCATAGTTCAGTTATATCAAACCAGAACTCGCGTACGTAACTGACCCGCGCGGCCTCCCGCCTTCGGAAATGTTCGGCCTGATCGAACTCGGGCGCAGTGCCAAATGCGCTATCTGTCCATTCCTGCGACAATGCATTCCAGTGCTGCTCTGTCCAACAATGAACCTCAAACGTCAGACAGTCGAACTGTCTTTCGTCTGCAAAAACAAGCCTCTGCTTGACAAGTTTATGGTCGATACCAGAAAATTTCTCTCCACTTCGACGAAATATGATCAATTGTTCATAGAGAAGTTTTTGAGCGATATGATATTCTAGGCCAACGAAATCAAGTGGACCGCGGAATTCGCTTTTCACAAACCGGATCGCATCGTCCTGACTATAACCCCAACCTCCAGCAATTGGCAGGTGCATACAATCACGCGGAAAATCCTCGGCCAGCACCTGTCGAAGCGGAATAGCATCCCGTACCGGCACTATCGATGCCACAATACGTGCCATCAGTTCTGCACTGGT
>NZ_DBNHFX010000045.1:0-12410 GCF_057137845.1 Sandaracinobacteroides sp.
AAATCTGCTTTCGCGCGGCAACAGGCCCGGCGCTGGCGGTGCATTACCACGCCAACCCGGAGGCATCGCGCGACAAGGTGCGCGGCGGCTGGCTGCGCATGGGCGACATGGGCCATGTCGACGAGGACGGCTGGCTGTTCTTTCATTACCGCAAGGGTGGCGCCATCCGCCGTAACGGCGCGTTTATCGATCCCGGCGCCGTCGAGAAGATCATCGCCGAGCATCCCGCTGTGGAGGACGTATTCATCTATGGTGTGGCCGCTGCATCCGGCGCGCCGGGCGAAAAGGATGTGGTGGCCGCGATCGTGGCAGCGGCGCCCGACGCATTCGACCCGGCAGGCCTGATCGCATGGTGCCGCGAGCGGCTGGACCCGAACAGCGTTCCGGTTGTTCTGCAAGTCGTCGGCGCGATCACCAAGACGGCATCGGAAAAGCCGCAGGAGCGATTTCTGGCCGCCGATCTGGCGGCGGGGAAGGGAACGGTGATCAGAACGGCGGAATGGCCGCCGGCGCCGGAACACGAGAGGAGTGCATCATGTCGGAACCGCAGGTAGTCGTCTATGGCGCAAGCGGCTATACGGGCAAGCTGATCGCCGAGTTCCTGGCGCGGCGCGGCATCGATTTCGTTGCTGCGGGCCGCTCGGCCGAACGGCTGGAAGCGGAGATGGCCACCGTCCCCGGCCTTGATCGGAACCGCTGCCGGATCCGGGGGGTGGCGCACGAACAGCGGGCGCTGGCCGCCTTGTTCAAGGGCTGCAAGCTGGTCATCAATGTTACCGGCCCGTTCATGCAGCTTGGCGAACCGGTGGTGGCTGCCGCGCTGGAGGCAGGCTGCCACTATCTCGACACCACCGGCGAGCAGGACTGGCTGCTGCATGTGCGCGATCATTTCGGCCCGAAGTTCGCGGCGCAAGGCCTGCTGGCGTGCCCCGCCACATCGTTCATGTGGCTTGCCGGGCAACTGGCGGTCGAGGAATTGCTGCTGAAGGAAGGTATCGACAGCTTCGACATCGTCTATGCGCCCAACGGTGCGCCGACGGTCGCATCGACGCTGTCGTTCCTGCGGATGTGCACGCGCCCGCAATATCTGCTGTTGAATGGCGAACTGGCGACCTGGCCCGAGGCGAGTTCGATCCAGGTGTCGGCGCCGCACACCCACGAGATCCTCACCGGTCTGCCGTGGGGCGGCGGTTGCGAGCCGATCTGGTATGCGAACGACAGGCGGGTGCGGAACCTCAGGGTCTGCGTCGCCTTCACACCCAGCCCCTTCGTCGGCTGGGTTCTCGATCGCATGCAGGAATATGCGCGTGTTGCGACATCGCTGTCGCCGGAACAGCAGGAGGAGCTTACCAATGCGTGGGGCCGCGAGATCGCAACGACGCCCCCGCGCGAGGACGAGGACGTGAACCGCTGCACCATCTCGGTGCGGGCGCGTGGACGTCTGGCGGGGTGCAACCTGACCTATTATGCGACTTCGCCCTATCTGCAGACGGGGGCGATGATCGCGACGGCCGCGCAATGCCTGCTGGAGGGCAGCTTCCATGGTGCTGGCGTCGCGTCGCCGGCGGCGGCGTTCGGCCACCACACGTTCATCGACAGCCTGCACCGCGAGGGGCTGCACTGCACGCTTGCGGACGCGGTCTGGCGCTGAAGGCGCGATGGTGCGGGGCGGGTGCACCGACCCGCCCGCCATCGCTTCGCCCCATGCGGGCGTCAGTAGGCGACTTCCGCCTGCAGCCAGAACTTACGGGTATCGACCCCGAAGCCGCGTGCATCATAGTTGGCGTATTTCGCGAGCAAGCCCACCCGGCCAAGTTTGAATCCGAGGCTTGCATCCCATTCGTTGCCGTAATGGATCGAGCGGATGTCGCTGTCGAACCGGTGCCACGTGACCGCCGCGTTGAGACCGGGAACCGCCTTCACTGCGCTGAACCTGTAGGCTGCGCCGGCATAGATGTCGCGCAGGCCGGTGTTGGGGGTGGAGAGGAACATGTCGGCCCAGCCGTTGAACTTGTGGAGGGTGGCCATCGGCGTCTGCACTGCGCGGGCTGCGCCTGCTGCTGCGCGGCCGTCACTTCCCAGCAGTTCATAGCCGGCATTCAGGGTAAAATCGTGCAGCCCGAGTGCGGCGTCTGCGGCGAGATAGTTTGCGGCATAGGCGACCGGGTTGCGCCCCGTATCGGATTGGCGGGCGTAGCTTGCAGCGAGGTTCAGTTTTGCCGACGGGGCGAGGGGGAGGGCGGCCGTTGCCCTGAGGCCGAAAGTCTTGGAACTGTTGGCGTAAAAGAAGGGTTCGTCATAGTCGACGAGATAGGCGAAGGCCTTCAGGTTCACCGGCCCGGCCTTGCCGCCAGCGCCAAGAAACAGGAAGTCGCCGCCGTAGGACTGGCGCGGCCCGCCGTCGATGCCGAAGATCGTGCGCTGGCCGATCGCATAGGTGCCATCGAGCACGACCGGACCCAGTTTCGCTTCGGCGCGGACTGCGTCGAAGGTCTGCTCGTTCTGCCGCCAGCCGACCGAGCCAACCCAGCGCTGGTCGTCGAGATTGATTCGCTGCCGTCCGAGCGTCAGCGTGCCGGGGCCTCCCTTCCACTGGAGTTGCAGGCGGTTCAGTTCGATGTTCGAGGGGTCGGAGATGGTGGAAAACTGCGGCCGCCGCTGCCCGCTCTGCACTACGAACGGGAAGGCGTTGTAGTCGTTCACCAGTGCCATCGTGCTTTCGGTTTCCGCCAGCAGCGAGAACTGGTTCACGCGGAATTCGGCTCCGGCGCGCACGCGCAGGGTCAGTGCGTCGGCGCCGGTCGTTGGCTGGTCGACATTTTCATAGCGCAGCCGCGCATCGACGATCGGATCCACGACAAGCCCGTTGCCGAGGTTGATCGGGTCGCCGGTGGCGGCAATCGCGTTTGCGCTTGCGCCTGCTGCGAGGGCGACAATGGTGGCCTTGATCCTGTGCATTGGAACTTCCGTTTCATTTGCGTGGCGGGTAGTCAGCATCTGGCTGGCGCCCGGTATGTGCCGCGCGCCATAGCTGAATTGATATATGTCGCCTAGAAACGCCCCCTGTGGCCGAGTGTCGCGCAGGCGGGAAGAGCGCCGCAGGAGGATGTTGCATGGCACTGGTTGACGTGGCGGTTGCCGAAAATGGCGTTGCAGTGGTGATGCTGAACAGGCCGGAAGCGATGAACGCGCTGTCGAAGGCGCTGCGGGCGGAGCTTGCGCAGGTGATGCGCCAGATGGACAGCCGCGACGACGTTCGGGTGGTGGTGCTGACGGGTGCCGGGACACGCGCATTCACTGCCGGGCTGGACCTGAAGGAGCTTGGTTCGGATGCAGCGGCGATGGCCGATGCAACCGGCAGTTCCGCCGAGGCGAATCCGGTTAAGGCAATTGAGAGCTGCGGCAAGCCGGTGATCGGTGCGATCAACGGTGTCGCGATCACCGGCGGGTTCGAACTGGCGCTTGCCTGCGACGTGCTGATCGGCAGCGAAAATGCCCGCTTTGCCGATACCCATGCGCGGGTCGGCATCATGCCGGGCTGGGGGCTTTCACAGAAGCTGTCGCGGTTGCTGGGAAGCTATCGCGCCAAGGAACTCAGCCTGTCGGGAAACTTTCTCGATGCAGCGACGGCCGAGCGTTGGGGCCTGTTGAACCGCGTGGTCGCGGCCGACGATCTGCTGCCGGTGGCGTGCCGGCTGGCCGCCGACATGGCGACCATCGATCCCGCCTTCAGCCGCGCCTACAAGCAACTGATCGACGACGGGTTCGCCGCTACGTTCGGCGACGGGCTGGCGCTGGAACACCAGCGATCGTCGTTGGCAAATCGCGCGGTTTCCCCGGACGAGGTTGCGAAACGGCGTGAAGCGGTGCAGGCACGCGGACGCCAACAATAGCGATATCAGATCACTGAAAGTTCGAGGGGACGAGGGACATGCGGATTCGTGCCATGATGCTGGCGTTCACGGGGTTGCTGGCGGCAGCGCCTGCGGCGGCTGAAACCACCATGATCACTGCGGCGCGTATGCTGGACGTGGTGACGGGCCGCATGATCGAGCAACCGGCGATCCTGGTGACCGATGGCCGCATCGTGCAGATCGGGCGTCAGGGCGCGCTTGCCGCACCGGCCGGCGCCCGCACCATCGACCTTGCCGGGCTGACCCTCATCCCCGGCCTCATTGACATGCACGTCCACCTGACCGGCGACGCCGCGATTGGCGGATACCGGGGGCTGGAATATACCGACAGCTTCTGGACGGTTGTCGGCACGGCGCAGGCCCGAAAGATGCTGCAAACCGGCTTTACCACGGTGCGCAACGTCGGTTCTTCGGACTTTGCCGACGTCGGCCTTAAGCAGGGCGTGGAGGGGGGCTATATCGTTGGCCCGCGGATCGTGCCGGCCGCCTATGCGCTGGGCGCGCGCGGCGGTCATTGCGACGAGACGTTCCTGCCACCCAGCGCCGACGCGACCAGCCGGGGCGTTGCAGTCGGGGCAGACGGCTTCCGCGACAAGGTCCGCGAGATGCGCAAATATGGCGCGGAAGTCATCAAGATCTGTGCAACCGGCGGCGTGTTCAGCCGCGGCGACGAGCCTGGGCAGCAGCAGATGACCGACGCCGAACTGCAGGCGATCGCCGACGAAGCGCACATGGCCGGAATGAAGGTTGCCGCGCACGCGCACGGCACATCGGGGATCAAGGCGGCGATCCGTGCAGGGATCGACACCATCGAACATGCAAGCCTGATCGACGACGAAGGGATCCGCCTCGCCAAGGAGAAGGGTGCCTATCTGACCTTCGACATCTTCAACACCGACTATACCCAGTCCGAAGGCAAGAAGAACGGCGTTCTTGAAGACAACCTCCGCAAGGACCGCGAAATCGGCGAGGTGCAGCGGCAGAATTTCCGCAAGGCCAATGCAGCCGGCGCGAAGATGCTGTTCGGCTCGGACGCGGGCGTTGCGCCGCACGACCAGTCGGTGAAGCAGTTTGCGATCATGGTGCGCTACGGCATGACGCCGATGCAGGCGATCCGCGCAGCCACGCTGACTGCGGCCGAGGCGCTGGGCCGTTCGCGCGACGTGGGCGCAATCGAAACCGGCCGTTTCGCCGACATGGTGGCAGTTTCGGGCGACCCGCTGGCGGATGTGACCGTTCTTGAACATGCAAAGGCAGTCGTGAAGGGTGGGCAACTGGTGGCCGACGCGCGCTGACGCGCACCCGGTTTCCCGCCCGGTCGTCATCGAATCTGCGGTGCATGGCAGTTGACGTTTGCCCTCGCCAGCGATAAGGGCGGCGCTTCGTTTTCGGGGCTGATTGCTTTTCGGGCATCTGCCCCGGCGCGAAAAGAGATACGACAGGCCGGGCCGTGCGGCGAGCATCCCTCATGGGGCTGCTCGCGCTTATGCTGTGGATTTCCATGCGGACATTCACAGACGGATTGGTGCTGGAGTAGGCCTCTCTCCATGGGGGAGGGGGCCGAACAGAGGAAGTCCAGAAGTCGAATGCCCACTATCAACCAGTTGATCCGCAAGGGTCGCGAGCCACAGAAGGCCCGCAACAAGGTCCCGGCGATGGAGGCCTGCCCGCAGAAGCGCGGCGTGTGCACCCGCGTCTATACGACGACGCCGAAGAAGCCGAACTCGGCACTCCGGAAGGTGGCCAAGATCCGTCTCACCAACGGGTTCGAGGTGATCGGCTACATCCCCGGCGAGGGCCACAACCTGCAGGAACACTCGGTGGTCCTGATTCGCGGCGGCCGCGTAAAGGATCTTCCCGGCGTTCGCTATCACATCCTGCGCGGTGTACTCGACACGCAGGGCGTCAAGAACCGTAAGCAGTCGCGCTCGAAATACGGCGCCAAGCGTCCGAAGTAAGGGAGGCCACAACCATGTCACGTCGTCGTCGCCCCGAAAAGCGCGAAATCCTGCCCGATCCCCGCTACGGAGATCAGGTTCTCACCAAATTCATGAACCTCGTCATGTACGAGGGGAAGAAGTCGGTCGCCGAAACGATCGTCTATTCCGCCCTCGACACCATCGAGCAGCGCGCCAAGCGCGATCCGCTTGGTGTGTTCCATGACGCGCTCGCCAATGTGCGGCCGCTCGTCGAAGTGCGCTCGCGCCGTGTCGGCGGTGCCACCTATCAGGTGCCGGTCGAAGTCCGCCCCGAGCGTGCGCAGGCCCTCGCCATCCGCTGGCTGATCGCATCGGCGCGCAATCGTGCCGAAAAGACCATGTCGGCCCGTCTTTCCGCCGAACTCATCGAAGCTTCGAACAATCGGGGCAACGCGGTGAAGAAGCGCGAAGACACGCACAAGATGGCGGAAGCCAACCGCGCCTTCTCGCACTACCGCTGGTAGTGCCGAACACGTAATCCGGAGTTATCCATGCCACGCTCTCACCCGCTGGAAAAGTATCGTAACATCGGCATCATGGCTCACATCGATGCCGGCAAGACGACGACGACCGAGCGGATCCTCTATTACACCGGCAAGTCCTACAAGATCGGCGAAACCCACGAGGGGACGGCGACCATGGACTGGATGGAACAAGAGCAGGAGCGTGGCATTACGATCACGTCCGCTGCGACCACCTGCTTCTGGCAGGATCATCGGATCAACATCATCGACACGCCCGGCCACGTCGACTTCACCATCGAAGTCGAGCGTTCGCTGCGCGTGCTCGATGGTGCGATCACCTGTTTCGACGGTGTCGCCGGCGTCGAGCCGCAATCCGAAACCGTGTGGCGCCAGGCCGACAAGTATCGCGTGCCGCGCATGTGCTACGTCAACAAGCTTGACCGCACCGGTGCCAACTTCGAGCGCTGCGTGCAGATGATCAAGGATCGCCTGGGTGCCCGCCCGGCAGTGCTCTATTATCCTATCGGCCTCGAAAGCGATTTCATCGGCCTCGTCGATCTCGTCGAGAACCGTGCGATCATCTGGCTCGAGGAATCGCTGGGCGCGAAGTTCGAATATCGCGACATTCCCGACAACCTGAAGGACAAGGCCGCCGCTGCGCGCGCCGAACTGATCGAGCTTGCCGTCGAGCAGGACGATGCGGCGATGGAAGCCTATCTCGAAGGCAATGAGCCGGATGTGGCGACGCTGAAGAAGCTGATCCGCAAGGGCACGCTGGCGTTCGACATCGTTCCGGTGCTGTGCGGTTCGTCGTTCAAGAACAAGGGCGTGCAGCCGCTGCTCGATGCGGTCATCGACTATCTGCCTAGCCCGCTCGACATTCCGCCGGTCGACGGTATCAAGCCCGGCACCGACGAGCACGACACCCGCGAAACCAGCGATGAAGCCCCTTTCTCGGCGCTGGCGTTCAAGATCATGAGCGATCCCTTCGTCGGCTCGCTGACCTTTGCCCGCATCTATTCGGGCAAGCTTGATGCAGCGACTTCGGTGCTGAACTCGGTGAAGGACAAGCGCGAGAAGATCGGCCGCATGCTGCTGATGCATGCCAACAACCGCGAAGACATCAAGGAAGCCTATGCGGGCGACATCGTTGCCCTCGTCGGCTTGAAGGAAACGACGACCGGCGACACGCTTTGCGCGCCGCTGAAGCCGATCATCCTCGAGCGGATGGAATTCCCCGAGCCGGTGATCGAAGTCGCTGTCGAGCCGAAGACCAAGGCCGACCAGGAAAAGATGGGTCTCGCGCTCAATCGTCTGGCGCAGGAAGACCCGAGCTTCCGCGTGACCTCGGACCAGGAAAGCGGCCAGACCATCATCAAGGGCATGGGCGAACTTCACCTCGAAATCCTCGTCGACCGCATGCGTCGCGAGTTCAAGGTGGAAGCCAATGTCGGCGCACCGCAGGTTGCCTATCGTGAATCGCTCGCCCGCAAGGTCGAAGTCGATTACACGCACAAGAAGCAATCCGGCGGTTCGGGCCAGTTCGGCCGCGTGAAGATTGTGGTCGAGCCGGGCGAGCGCGGTTCGGGCGTGGTGTTCGTCGACGAAGTGAAGGGCGGCAACGTTCCGCGCGAATATATCCCCTCGGTCGAGAAGGGCATTCGCGAGGTGGCGGAATCCGGCTCGTTGATCGGCTTCCCGATCATCGACTTCACGGCGACGCTGACCGACGGCGCCTACCACGACGTCGACTCTTCGGCGCTGGCGTTCGAAATTACCGGCCGTGGCGCGATGCGTGAAGCGGCGACCAAGGCCGGGATCAAGCTGCTTGAGCCGATGATGTCGGTCGAGGTGGTGACACCCGAAGACTTCATGGGTGACTGCATCGGCGACCTGAACAGCCGCCGGGGACAGATCCAGGGCACCGACACCCGTGGCAACGCGCAGGTGATCGAGGCGCTGGTGCCGCTTGCGAACATGTTCGGGTATGTGAACCAGCTCCGCTCGATGACGCAGGGCCGGGCACAATACACGATGCAGTTCAGCCACTACGAGGAAGTTCCGTCGAACGTGGCCGAGGAAGTGAAGGCGAAACTCGGCTGATTTTGGCCGGAAACTTACAACTGGTTGAAGAAAAGAGGATATCCATATGGCAAAGGCGAAGTTTGAGCGGAATAAGCCGCACGTCAACATCGGCACCATCGGTCACGTCGACCATGGCAAGACCTCGCTGACCGCAGCCATCACCAAGGTGCTGGCTGAAACCGGCGGCGCGACGTTCGTCGACTATGCGAACATCGACAAGGCTCCCGAAGAGCGCGAGCGCGGCATCACCATCTCGACCAGCCACGTCGAGTATGAAACCGCCGAGCGTCACTATGCGCACGTCGACTGCCCCGGCCACGCCGACTATGTGAAGAACATGATCACCGGCGCGGCGCAGATGGACGGCGCCATCCTCGTCGTTTCGGCGACCGACGGCCCGATGCCGCAGACCCGCGAGCACATTCTGCTTGCAAAGCAGGTCGGCGTGCCGGCGATGGTCGTGTTCATGAACAAGGTCGACCAGGTCGACGATCCGGAAATCCTCGAGCTCGTGGAACTCGAAATCCGCGAACTGCTGTCGAAGTACGACTTCCCGGGCGACGATATTCCGATCATCAAGGGTTCGGCCCTGATGGCGCTGGAAGACAAGAGCCCCGAAATCGGCCGTGAGCGGGTGCTCGAACTGATGGCCGCCGTCGATGCCTACATCCCGCAGCCCGAGCGTCCGCTCGACAAGCCGTTCCTGATGCCGATCGAAGACGTGTTCTCGATCTCGGGTCGTGGCACCGTCGTGACCGGTCGTGTCGAAACCGGCATCGTGAAGGTCGGTGAAGAAGTCGAGATCATCGGTATCAAGGACACCGTGAAGACGGTCGTGACCGGCGTCGAAATGTTCCGCAAGCTGCTTGATCAGGGCCAGGCCGGTGACAACATCGGTGCGCTGCTGCGCGGCACGAAGCGTGAAGACGTCGAACGCGGTCAGGTTCTGGCCAAGCCCGGCTCGATCACCCCGCACACCGAGTTCAAGGCCGAAGTGTACGTGCTGTCGAAGGACGAAGGTGGCCGTCATACGCCGTTCTTCGCCAACTATCGGCCGCAGTTCTACTTCCGCACGACCGACGTGACCGGCACCGTTGAACTGCCGGAAGGCACGGAAATGGTCATGCCCGGCGACAACGTCACGCTTGGTGTGAAGCTGATTGCTCCGATCGCCATGGACCAGGGCCTGCGCTTCGCCATTCGCGAAGGTGGCCGGACCGTCGGCGCAGGGGTTGTCGCGTCGATCTCCAAGTAATATAGAGCCTCCTCCCGCCGGGGCAGCGATTCGTCGCGCGCTTCGGCGGGGAAGGTTTTGGGCCGAAGCCCGGGGACTTCCGCGGGCGTCGGCTTGGCTGTTTGAACGGTCGATCCGGAATTGAATCGGTAGCGTGGCGCCACGGGCGAATCTGCTGCCGGCATGAGAAGAGTTGGAAAAATGGAAACGCAGAACATCCGCATCCGCCTGAAGGCATTCGACCATCGTGTGCTCGACACCGCGACGGGCGAAATCGCCGACACTGCCAAGCGTACGGGTGCCGATGTGCGTGGCCCGATTCCGCTTCCCACCCGGATCGAGAAGTTCACGGTCAACCGCTCGCCGCACGTCGACAAGAAGTCGCGCGAGCAGTTCGAAGTTCGTACCTACAAGCGGCTCCTCGATATCGTGAAGCCGACGCCGCAAACGGTCGATGCCCTCATGAAGCTCGATCTGGCGGCAGGTGTGGATGTGGAGATCAAGCTGCAAGGCTGATCGCTGCAATCGTGCAAGCCCGCGTTTCGGCGAGGGCCTCTGAGTTGGTCATGCCCTGATGGCGAATAGCCGGAAGTGGCCTCTGATGAAGGAAGTGAAATGCGAACCGGCGTAATCGCCAGGAAGATGGGGATGACCCGTCTGTTCCGTGAAGATGGGGTCCATGTACCCGTCACGGTTCTGGCTTTGGAAACAAATCAGGTGGTGGCGCAGAAGACCGCCGAGCGTGATGGCTATGTGGCCGTGCAGCTTGGTGCGGGCGCTGCCAAGGCAAAGAATCTGACGAAGCCCGAGCGTGGGCATTTCGCCAAGGCCGAAGTCGAGCCGAAGGCGATCCTCGCTGAATTCCCGGTGGCGGAAGACGCCCTGGTTGAAGTCGGCGCGCAGATTTCCGCAGACCATTTCGTTGTCGGCCAACTGGTCGACGTGACCGGGGCGACGCAGGGCAAGGGCTTTGCCGGCGCCATGAAGCGTTGGGGCTTCGGCGGTCTTCGTGCAACGCACGGCGTCTCGATCTCGCACCGCTCGCACGGCTCGACCGGCCAGCGGCAGGATCCGGGCAAGGTTTTCAAAAACAAGAAGATGGCGGGCCACATGGGTGACCGCAATCGCACCCAGCAGAACCTCGAGATCGTGCTGACCGATACCGAGCGTGACCTGCTGTTCGTCCGCGGCTCGGTTCCGGGATCGAAGGGCGGCTGGTTGCTCGTGCGCGATTCGGTGAAGGTCGATCGTCCGGCCGACGCTCCCTACCCGGCATCGGTGAAATCGACGACTGCCGCTGCGCCGGAAACGGTTGCAGAAGTCCCGGCTGCTGACGTTGCCGAGGAGCAAGCGTGATGAAGGTGCAAGTGAAGACGCTGGCCGGCAAGTCGGCCGGAGAGCTGGAGCTCAACCCGGAAGTGTTCGGGCTGGAGCCTCGCGCAGACATCCTGCACCGTGTCGTGACCTGGCAACTCGAAAAGCGCCGTGGCACGGCTCGTGCGGCGCGTGAGCGTTCGGATGTTGCCCGCACCGGCAAGAAGTTCGGTCGTCAGAAAGGCGGCGGTACCGCCCGTCACGGCAATCGCGCTGCTCCGCAGTTCATCGGCGGCGGCAAGGCGCATGGTCCGCGCGTCCGGGACTTCGATCCCGGTCTCAACAAGAAGGTGCGCGCGCTGGGGCTTCGCCATGCGCTGTCGTCGAAGGCTGCCGAAGGCAAGCTGGTGATCGTCGACAATCTGGCGCTCGACGCGGCAAAGACCAGGGCGCTGAAGGATCAACTGGCGCTGCTGGGTGTTGCGAACGGTCTGTTCGTGGACGGTGCGGCGGTTGACGTGAACTTCGCCCTGGCCAGCCGCAACCTCTACAAGGTGGACGTGCTGCCGGCGATCGGTGCCAATGTCTACGACATCCTGAACCACGATCATCTGGTGCTGACGCGCGCCGCGGTCGAAGATCTGGAGGCGCGCTTCAATGGCTAAGCAACAAGAGGCGATCGACCTCAGGCACTTCGACGTGGTGGTCAAGCCGATCATCACAGAGAAGTCGACCTTGGTCGGCGAGCATAATCAGCTGGTGTTCGAAGTGGCGAAAACCGCTTCGAAGCCGGAAATCAAGGCAGCCGTCGAGGCGCTGTTCAATGTCAAGGTGACTGCGGTTAACACCCTGGTCTCCAAGGGCAAGACCAAGCGCTGGCGCGGCAAGCCCTACCGGCGCAGCGATCTCAAGAAGGCTATCGTGACACTGGCTGACGGCCAGTCGATCGATGTGACTTCTGGCATTTGATGGCGGGTGACTGAGCCATGGCACTGAAGAACTACAATCCCACCAGCCCGGCGCGGCGCGGCCTTATTCTGGTCGATCGCGCGGCGCTGTGGAAGGGCAAGCCCGTCAAGGCGCTGACTGAAGGAAAGACCAAGTCGGGCGGCCGCAACAACATGGGCCACGCGACTGCGCGCGGCATCGGCGGCGGTCATAAACAGCGTTACCGGATCGTCGATTTCAAGCGGCGGACCTGGGACATTGCAGCGACGGTCGAGCGGCTTGAATACGACCCCAACCGGTCGGCCTTCATTGCGCTGATCCGCTACCCGGACGGCAAGCAGGCCTACATTCTTGCTCCGCAACGGCTCGCGCCGGGCGACCAGGTGGTCGCCGGCAAGAAGGTCGACGTGAAGCCAGGCAATGCGATGGAGATCGGGCAGATGCCGGTCGGCACCATCGTCCACAACGTCGA